>NZ_JBOBDM010000105.1:0-8962 GCF_050586605.1 Pseudomonas sp. ES1
GCCTCACTCGGTGCAATGTCACTACACCGTGTCCCCTGCCGTCTCGCCGTTGTATACTTCCCGGCTTTCCTGAACAAATGCCATAGGGTCCCGCCGCGCATGGACAAGACCTACCAGCCGCACGCCATCGAAACTTCCTGGTACAACACCTGGGAGTCCGAGAACTATTTCGCCCCACAAGGTGCAGGCGAGTCCTACACCATCATGATCCCGCCGCCGAACGTCACCGGCAGCCTGCACATGGGTCATGGCTTCAACAACGCGATCATGGACGCCCTGATCCGCTTCCGCCGCATGCAGGGCCGCGACACCCTGTGGCAGCCAGGCACCGACCACGCCGGTATCGCCACCCAGATGCTCGTTGAGCGCCAGCTGGAAGCCAAAGGCCAGAACCGCCACGACCTGGGCCGCGACAAGTTCCTGGAGAAGGTCTGGGAGTGGAAGGATCAGTCCGGTGGCAACATCAGCCGCCAGATCCGCCGCCTGGGCTCTTCGGTGGACTGGAGCCGCGAGCGCTTCACCATGGACGACGGCCTGTCGGACGCGGTCAAGGAAGCCTTCGTACGCCTGCATGAAGACGGCCTGATCTACCGCGGCAAGCGCCTGGTCAACTGGGACACCAAGCTGCACACGGCGATCTCCGACCTCGAAGTGGAAAACCACGACGAGAAGGGCCACCTGTGGAACCTGCGCTACCCGCTGGCCGACGGCGCCAAGACCGCCGAAGGCAAGGACTACCTGGTGGTCGCCACCACCCGTCCGGAAACCCTGCTGGGTGACGCCGCCGTGGCCGTCAACCCGAACGACGAGCGCTACCAGGCGCTGATCGGCAAGTTCGTCAAGCTGCCGCTGGTCGGCCGCCTGATCCCGATCATCGCCGACGACTACTGCGACCCCGAATTCGGCACCGGCTGCGTGAAGATCACCCCGGCCCACGACTTCAACGACTATGAAGTCGGCAAGCGCCACAACCTGCCGCTGCTGAACATCTTCGACAAGAACGCGATGGTGCTGGCCAGTGCCCAGGCGTTCAACCTCGACGGCAGCGTCAACGAGCAGATCGATACCAGCCTGCCCGCGCAGTACGCCACCCTCGACCGCTTTGTCGCGCGCAAACAGATCGTTGCCGACCTCGACGCCCAGGGCCTGCTGGTCAGCATCGACGATCACGCCCTGAAAGTACCGAAGGGCGACCGTTCCGGCACCGTCATCGAGCCGTGGCTGACCGACCAGTGGTACGTGTCTACCAAGCCGCTGGCCGAACCGGCCATTGCTGCCGTGGAAGACGGCCGTATCCAGTTCGTTCCGAAACAGTACGAGAACATGTACTTCTCCTGGATGCGTGACATCCAGGACTGGTGCATCAGCCGCCAGCTGTGGTGGGGCCACCGCATCCCGGCCTGGTACGACGAGGCCGGCCAGGTCTATGTCGGCCGCGACGAGGCCGAAGTGCGCGCCAAGCACAACCTGGGCAGCGACGTGAAACTGCGCCAGGACGACGACGTGCTCGACACCTGGTTCAGCTCGGGCCTGTGGACCTTCTCCACCCTGGGCTGGCCGGAACAGACCGAGTTCCTCAAGAAGTTCCACTCCACCGACGTGCTGGTCACCGGCTTCGACATCATTTTCTTCTGGGTCGCCCGGATGATCATGCTGACCATGCACCTGATCAAGAACGACGACGGCACCCCGCAGGTCCCGTTCAAGACCGTGTACGTGCACGGCCTGGTGCGTGATGGCCAGGGCCAGAAGATGTCCAAGTCCAAGGGCAACGTGCTTGACCCGCTGGACATCGTCGACGGCATCACCCTCGACGCCCTGCTGGAAAAACGCACCAGCGGCATGATGCAGCCCAAGCTGGCCGAGAAGATCGCCAAGCAGACCAAGGCCGAGTTCCCCGAAGGTATCGCCAGCTACGGCACCGACGCCCTGCGCTTCACCTTCTGCTCGCTGGCCTCCACCGGCCGTGACATCAAGTTCGACATGGGCCGTGTCGAGGGCTACCGCAACTTCTGCAACAAGATCTGGAACGCCGCCCGCTACGTGCTGGACAAGGGCGAGGACTGCGGCCAGAACGGCGAGGCCTACGAGCTGTCGCTGGCCGACCGCTGGATCATCTCGCAGCTGCAGCGCACCGAAGCCGAAGTGACCCGCCAGCTCGAGCAGTTCCGCTTCGACCTGGCCAGCCAGGCGCTGTACGAGTTCATCTGGAACCAGTACTGCGACTGGTACCTGGAGCTGTCCAAGCCGGTGCTGTGGGACGAGAACGCCCCGGTCGAGCGCGCCCGTGGCACCCGTCGCACTCTGGTGCGCGTGCTGGAAGTGGCGCTGCGCCTGGCCCACCCGTTCATGCCGTTCATCACCGAAGAAATCTGGCAGCGCATCGCGCCGCTGGCTGGCATCGACGGCAAGACCATCATGCTGCAGCCGTGGCCTGAAGCGAACGAGAGCCGCATCGACGCTGCCGCCGAAGGCGACATCGAATGGCTCAAGGAGCTGATGGTCGGCCTGCGCAACATCCGCGCCGAGATGAACATCGGCCCGGGCAAGCCGCTGCCGCTGTTCCTGAAGAACGCCAACGCCGACGACCAGCGCCGCCTGCAGGAAAACGAAGCCCTGCTGAAGAAACTGGCCAAGGTCGAGTCGTTCACCGTGCTGGGCGAACAGGACGAAGCACCGCTGTCGGCCACCGCGCTAGTGGGTGACCTGCAAGTGCTGGTACCGATGGCCGGCCTGATCGACAAGGACGCTGAGCTTGCACGCCTGAACAAGGAAATCCAGCGCCTGCAGGGCGAAGTCCAGCGCGTGGGCGGCAAGCTGTCCAACGCCGCCTTCGTCGACAAGGCCCCGCCTGCCGTGATCGAGAAAGAGCGCGCCAAGCTGGCCGAGTCGGAGCAGGCCCTGGCCAACTTCACCGAGCAGCATGCGCGGATCGCTGCGCTGTAATATTCAGTGAAGCCTTTGGGGCTGCCTTGCAGCCCATCGCCGGCAAGCCGGCTCCCACAGGATGCGCTGTACCTGTGGGAGCCGGCTTGCCGGCGATGCTTTTCAGGACACCACGATGACCCAGAAACCCACCCTGCACCCCCGCAACCGCCACCAGGGCCGCTACGACTTCCCGGCACTGATCAAGGCCCACCCGGACCTCGCCCGCTTCACCATCACCAACCCCTACGGCAAACCCAGCATCGACTTCGCCAACCCCGAAGCCGTGCGGGTGTTCAACCGTGCGCTGCTCAAGGCCCAGTACGGCATCCAGCACTGGGACATCCCGGCCGATTACCTGTGCCCGCCGATCCCGGGCCGCGCCGACTACATCCATGTGGCCGCCGACCTGCTGGCCGCGGACAACGCCGGCGAGGTGCCACGCGGCGCCCAGGTGCGCGTGCTGGACATCGGCGTGGGTGCCAACTGCATCTACCCACTGCTCGGCCACAGCGACTACCGCTGGCGCTTCACCGGCTCCGACATCGACCCGATGGCCCTGGCCTCGGCCAAGGCCATCGTCCAGGCCAACCAGCTGGACAAGGCCATCGGCCTGCGCCTGCAAGCCGAGCGCAAGCACATCCTCAGCGGCTTGTTGCAGGAGGGCGAGCGCTTCGACCTGACCCTGTGCAACCCGCCCTTCCATGCCTCGCGCGAAGAAGCCACCCGTGGCAGCCAGCGCAAATGGAAGAACCTCGGCAAGCAGGACCCCAAGCGCAAGCTGCCGGTGCTGAACTTTGGCGGGCAGAACAACGAACTGTGGTGCGAAGGCGGCGAGATCCGTTTCGTCAGCCAACTGATCGATGAAAGCGTGCAGTACGCAGCGCAGGTACTGTGGTTCACCAGCCTGGTGTCCAAGGCCAGCAACCTGCCGGGCATCGAGGCGGCGCTGAAGAAGGCCGGGGTGAAGGCCTTACATATTGTCGAGATGGGCCAGGGGCAGAAGCAGAGCCGCATGGTCGCCTGGAGCTTCCATGACGACGAGGCGCGCAAGGGCTGGCTGGCCAAGCGCTGATCTTTCTGTGGCAGCCGGCTTGCCGGCGATCCAGGCGACACGATGGAGGGCACCGGCATTGCCGGTGATCGCCGGCAAGCCGGCTCCCACAGGGCAACCACAAGCACAAAAAAACCGCGCCCGGGCAAGCCGGGCGCGGTCTCGTCAACGCGGCAACAATTACTTGTTGATGGCGTCGTTCAGCGACTTGGCCGGAACGAACTTGACGACTTTCTTGGCAGCGATTTCGATGGCAGCGCCAGTCGAAGGGTTGCGGCCGGTACGGGCAGGACGCTCGGAGACTTTCAGCTTGCCGATGCCTGGCAGGGTGATTTCGGCGCCGTTTTCCAGTTGGTCAGCGACGATCTGGCCCAGTTGCTCCAGGGCGTTGCGCGCGGTGGTTTTTGGCGCGTCGATGGCTTCAGCGATATCGGCAATCAGTTGGTCTTTGGTCAGTGCCATGGTGGTGTTCCTTCCCTATCAAATCAGAGGTTGTGCAGCGTGCTTGGTCGGTGGTCGGGCCAGCCCGGGACAATCCAGAGGCCGCGTCGATCGCGTATGTAGATGCGCAAATCGGCGTTTGGTTCGACACCCCGCCAGCACGCTGCCAGCAATGCGCCACTCAAGGGGCGCAAGACCGCGCAAAGCTACCACAGGAATCGATAAATATCCGCTGTCGACACTGATTTTGTGCAGGTTTTTCGGGGGTTTAAGGAAAAAACGCACAAAAATGAACAAAAAACGAACAACCGCCATTTCCGCCAACATCTGGCCACTGCATCGCCCCCACCCTGAGGTAAACTGAGCGACTTTGCAGCGCGGCCTCGCCCCCGCTTACATCACAGAGAATTCCATGCCAATCCGTCATTGCATCGTTCACCTGATCGACAAGAAGCCCGATGGCAGCCCCGCTGTACTGCATGCGCGCGACAGCGAACTGGCGGCCTCCGATGCCATCGAAAACCTGCTGGCCGACCTCAACGACAGCTACAACGCCAAGCAAGGCAAAGCCTGGGGCCTGTTCCATGGCGAGTCCGGGGCCTACCCGTTCAGCGGCTGGCTCAAGCAGTACCTGGAACAGGAAAAGGACTTCACCAGCTTCAGCCGCGTCGCCGTCGAGCACCTGCAGAAGCTGATGGAAGAATCCAACCTGTCCACCGGCGGCCATGTCCTGTTCGCCCACTATCAGCAGGGCATGACCGAGTACCTGGCGATCGCCCTGCTGCACCACAGCGAAGGCGTGGCGGTGAACGCCGAACTCGACGTGACGCCATCGCGCCACCTCGACCTGGGCCAGCTGCATCTGGCCGCGCGGGTCAACCTGTCCGAGTGGAAGAACAACCAGAACTCCAAGCAGTACATCTCGTTCATCAAGGGCAAGAACGGCAAGAAAGTCTCGGATTACTTCCGTGACTTCATCGGCTGCCAGGAAGGCGTGGACGGCCCGGGCGAAACCCGCACCCTGCTCAAGGCCTTCAGCGACTTCGTCGAGAAGGAAGACCTGCCAGAAGAGTCCGCCCGGGAAAAGACCCAGACCCTGGTCGACTACGCCACCTCGCAGACCAAGATGGGCGAGCCGATGGGCCTCGAAGAGCTGTCCAGCCTGATCGACGAGGACCGCCCACAGGCCTTCTTCGATCACATCCGCAACAGTGACTACGGCCTGTCGCCGGAAATCCCCGCCGATAAACGCACGCTCAATCAGTTCCGTCGTTTCACCGGGCGGGCCGAAGGGCTTTCGATCAGCTTCGAGTCGCACCTGCTGGGTTCGAAGATCGAGTATGACGAGGAAGCGGGGACGCTGGTGATCAAGGGGCTGCCGACGCAGTTGGTCGATCAGCTCAAGCGGCGCAAGGATTGAGGCGACCGGCCTGGCGCTGTGGGAGCGGGTTTACCCGCGAAGCAGGCAACACAGTAGATGGCACCGGCTATGCCGGTGTTCGCGGGTAAACCCGCTCCCACAAATCAGTGCGCTGAGGTTTCGCACCAGGAGGCAACAAGCGCCTCCTTGGCCTTCTTGCGCAGCTTCTTCACCAGGCGCTCCTGGCGCAGCGCTTCGCCTTTGTCCGGCCACTGCTCCACGTACACCAGCGCCTGCGCCGGGCTGGTCTTGAAGTAGCGTGCGCCCTGCCCCTTCTGGTGCTTGATGAAGCGCCGCTGCGGATCATCACTGATGCCGCAGTACAGCGAACCATTGGCGGCCCGCACCAGGTAGACGTACCAGGGTTTGCACTCGACGGTGGAAGGTGTCTCGCTCACGGCTCGATTCGATACAGCTGAAGATGGCCGCCAGCTTACCCCCTCAGCGCCCCTGCTGGAACGCCCGCAGCCCTTTGAAGGCTTGCTGGCGAACCTTGTTCTGCAGCACCGGCGACCAGCCCAGCAACACCCCCGGCATGCCCAACGCCTGGCGCGACCAGCGCCACAGGTCAAAGCTGTCGTCGTGCTGGCAGATCAGCCCGTCACGGATTACGAAACGCGCCTGGATATCGTTGACCACCACCCGCCCGGTCTGGCTGAACAGGTAGGTCGCCACCCAGTGGGCGCCACCGCCACGCTCATCGCTGCGAACGTTGTCGAAGGTCAGGGTGAAGTCCTTGGCGCGGCGGGTGAGCATACGCCACATATCGCCGGCATCCTGGCCGCGCAGGGTGCCGAACACCGGGTCGCTGAAGGCGATGTCGTCGCTGTAGCAGGCCACCATGGCCTCGGCATCCAGGCGCTGGAAGGCCTGGTAGAAACGGGTGATCAGGGCGCTGTTGGCATCGCTCATGGGGTGGTCCTGCGAAGATACGGAACCCGCACGATACTGCCTGGCTAGCAGCAGTACCATGCCCATTCGCGCCGTGAATGATGATCGCGGGCGGCGTGCTCTACACCCGCTCGCTGCTGACCTGCACATGCAGGGCCCGCCCGGCGCCCAGCCCGAACGCGATAGCCCCTATCCCCAGCACTGCGAAGATCCAGCCCAGGGCATCCCAGCCCCCGGTCAGGTCATGCACTAGGCCGACGGCGAAGGGCCCGGTGGACGCCAGGGTGTACCCCACCCCTTGGGCCATGCTCGACAGGTTGGCAGCCACGTGCGCATCTTTCGAGCGCAACACGATCAGGGTCAAGGCCAGGGCAAAGGTACCGCCCTGCCCCAGCCCCAGCAGCACCGCCCAGCCCCACAGCCCGTCAATGGGCGCGTAGAGGCAGCCGAACAGACCGGCCAGGGTTACCAACATCACCACCACGATAGCCAGCCGCTGGTCCTTGCCACGGGTCGCCAGCCACGGCGCGCTCAGTGAGCTGATCAGTTGCACCAGCACCGAACCCGACAGCACCAGGCCTGCCTCGGTCGGGCTCAGGCCCCGACCCACCAGGATCGAAGGCAGCCAGCCGAAGACGATATAGGCCAGCGACGACTGCAAGCCCATGTACAGCGTCACCTGCCAGGCCAGTGGATCACGCCACAGCCCGCGCACCCGATACGCCACCTTGTGCAGGCCATGGCCCTGGCGTGCCTGGGGCAGCCATACCAGCATCGCCAGCAACGCCGGCAGCATCCAGAAGCCCAGGCCCAGCGCCCAGCTGTCATCGAAGTGCTGGCTCAGCGGCACGGTTGCGCCGGCGGCCAGCGCCGCCCCGAGGCACAAGGCCATGGTGTAGACCCCGGTCAGGGTGCCGGCGTGTTGTGGGAAGTCGCGCTTGACGATACCCGGCAGCAGCACACCGATGATGCCGATGCTCGCCCCCGCCATCAGGCTGCCAAGGAACACCCCCGTCACGCCCAGTGCGCTGCGCACCAGGATGCCCAGGGCCAGGGTGAGGAGGATCCCGAGGATCACCCGCTCGCTGCCGAAGCGCCGTGCCAGGATCGGCGCCAGCGGTGCGAACAGCCCCAGGCAGAGCACTGGCAAGGTGGTCAGCAAGCCCGCCTGCGAGGCGCTGAGGTCCAGGCTTTGCGAGACCTGGCCCAGTGCCGGCGCCATGCTCGACAGGGCCGGGCGCAGGTTCAGTGCCACCAGCACCAGGCCCAGCAACAGCAGCCAGGGCCGGCGCAACAGCACCGGCTGTTGCTGCACTTGCTCGTCGTCAGCCTCGGCGTCGATCAGCAGTTCGTCGAGCTCCGCTTCGCGGGGAGTCGTGTCGCGGGTCATAGGTTCGGCCATGGCCGTCTCCCGTTCAGGATTCGATAAGGGTTCGGCTCAGGCGCTTGGCCAGTTCCGGGTCGCGTTGTGCGACGGCGTCGAGAATCTGCTCATGCAGGTCGAACACCGCCTGGCAACGGGGGACGGTGGTCATGTTGTGCTGCAGGGCGGCGGCCGCTACGCCGGAGAAGTAGCGGTAGAGTTCGCTGAGCGCCGGGTTGTGGGCGGCATCCACCAGGCGCTGATGGAAATTGATGTCGCATTCGACGTAGGCGTCCACGTCACCCTGGAAGTGCGCCGCGCTGTGCTGCAGGGCTTGGCGCAGTTCGCGCAGGTCCTGTTCGGTTCGGCGCAGTGCCGCCAGGCCGATGGCTTCGGCTTCGAGGATATGGCGGGTTTCGCGGGCGTGCTCGACGGTGCAACGGGCCATGGCCTGCACGGCTTGCAGGGGGTCCTGGGCGGTGCGCAGGTAGCTGCCGTCGCCCTGGCGGATCTCGACCAGGCCGCTGAAGGCCAGGACGCGCATGGCTTCGCGCACGGTGTTGCGGCTGATGCCGAGGTCGCTGGCAAGTTCGGGTTCGGTGGGCAGGCGCTGGCCGATCGACCAGGTGCCTTGGGCGATGCGGTCGCGGAGCTGGTCGACGGCTTGCTCGACCAGGGAGCGTTTGATCAGGAGGGTCACCTGGGTACGTCCAGTCATCGGATGAATTTTGGGGTGGTGGGACGATAGCGGGTTGGGGTGGGGGTGGCAAGGTTTGGGTTCGGGTTCGGGTTCGGGTTCGGGTTCGGGTTCGGGTTCGGGTTCGGGTTCGGGGTGTTGGTTTTTGTAGATGTATGCGCATTCAGCGGT
>NZ_JBOBDM010000106.1:0-8502 GCF_050586605.1 Pseudomonas sp. ES1
CTCTATATAGCTACAGCGTCAGAGCACGCCTGCAGTACGCAGCTCGTGCACCACCATCGCATCCAGGCCCAGTACATCGCACAGCACTGCCTCGGTATGCTCCCCCAGCAGCGGAGGTGCCTGCCGGTACTCCACCGGTGTCTCCGACAACCTGATCGGGCTGGCCACCTGCGGCACATTCCCCGCCAACGGATGCGGGATGTTCACCGCCAGCCCCCGAGCCAACACCTGCGGATCCTGGAACATTTGCGCCAGGTCGTTGATGGGACCACAAGGCACACCTGCCTTCTCCAGTTCACTCACCCATTCAGCCGTAGTCTTGAACACCGTGGCCTGACGAATCAGCGGAATCAACTCGGCCCGATTCGCCACACGCTGCTTGTTGGTAGCGAACCTCGGATCATCCGCCCACTGCGGCTGCCCAGCCACTTCGGCAAACTTGCGGAACTGCCCATCATTACCCACGGTAAGAATGAAATTGCCATCCGCCGTCGGGAAATCCTGGTAGGGCACGATATTAGGATGCGCATTACCCAACCGCCGCGGAGCGTTTCCTGTGGTGAGGTAGTTCATCGCCTGGTTGGCCAGGCAAGCCACCTGGACATCCAGCAAGGCCATATCGATATGCTGACCAACCCCGGCCTGGTCCCGATGGGCGAGGGCAGCCAGGATCGCCACCGTCGAATACAGGCCAGTAAGGATGTCGGTCAAGGCCACCCCAACCTTCATCGGCCCGGCACCTTCCTCACCTTCCGGCCGCCCGGTCAGGCTCATCAGCCCGCCCAAGCCCTGGATCATGAAGTCGTAGCCGGCACGCTTGGCATACGGCCCGGTCTGGCCGAAGCCTGTGATCGAGCAATAGATAAGCTTCGGGTTGATCGCCTTGAGGCTCTGGTAATCCAGACCATAAGCCGCCAGCCCGCCGACCTTGAAGTTCTCGATGACGATGTCCGACTTGGCCGCCAGCTCGCGCACCAGGCGCTGGCCTTCAGGCTGAGTGAAGTCGATGGTCACCGAGCGCTTGTTGCGGTTGGCCGACAGATAGTAGGCCGCCTCACTGGTGTTCTCGCCACGCGAGTCCTTGAGGAAGGGCGGCCCCCAGGCACGGGTATCGTCACCCGAGCCAGGGCGCTCGACCTTGATCACATCGGCACCAAGGTCGGCGAGGATCTGGCCGGACCACGGGCCGGCGAGCACCCGAGAAAGGTCCAGCACCCGCAGATGTGAAAGCGCACCCATGGCCTGGCTCCTCTATTAGTAGAACGCCTGGATACCGGTTTGCGCACGCCCAAGGATCAGCGCATGCACGTCGTGGGTACCTTCATAGGTGTTGACCACCTCAAGGTTGACCAGGTGGCGGGCCACGCCGAATTCGTCGGAGATACCGTTGCCGCCCAGCATGTCACGCGCCATGCGGGCGATATCCAGGGCCTTGCCGCAGGAGTTGCGCTTCATGATCGAAGTGATCTCCACCGCAGCGGTGCCTTGGTCCTTCATCTGCCCCAGACGCAGGCAACCTTGCAGGGCCAGGGTGATTTCGGTCTGCATGTCGGCCAGTTTTTTCTGGATCAGCTGGTTGGCGGCGAGCGGGCGACCGAACTGCTGGCGGTCCAGGGTGTACTGGCGCGCGGTGTGCCAGCAGGCTTCGGCGGCACCCAGCGCCCCCCACGAAATGCCGTAACGGGCCGAGTTCAAGCAGGTGAACGGGCCCTTCAGGCCGCGCACATCCGGGAAGATGTTCTCTTCCGGGACGAACACGTTGTCCATGACGATCTCACCGGTGATCGAGGCGCGCAGGCCAACCTTGCCGTGGATGGCCGGGGCGCTGAGGCCTTGCCAGCCTTTCTCCAGGACAAAACCGCGAATGTCGCCGGCATCATCCTTGGCCCAGACCACGAACACATCGGCGATCGGGCTGTTGGTAATCCACATCTTGCTGCCGGTCAGGCGGTAGCCGCCGTCGACCTTGCGCGCCCGAGTGATCATCGAGCCCGGGTCGGAACCATGGTTGGGTTCGGTCAGGCCGAAGCAACCAATCCACTCACCGCTGGCCAGCTTGGGCAGGTACTTCTGCTTCTGCGCTTCGGTACCGAATTCGTTGATCGGCACCATGACCAGCGACGACTGCACGCTCATCATCGAGCGGTAACCAGAGTCGATGCGCTCCACTTCACGGGCAATCAGGCCGTAGCACACGTAGTTGAGGCCGCTGCCACCGTACTGCTCAGGGATGGTCGCGCCCAGCAGGCCGACTTCACCCATCTCGCGGAAGATCGCCGGGTCGGTCTGTTCGTGACGGAAGGCTTCCAGCACACGCGGCGCCAACTTGTCCTGGGCGAACTGGAAGGCGCTGTCACGCACCATGCGCTCTTCCTCAGTGAGCTGCTGATCCAGCAGCAGCGGGTCGATCCAGTTGAAGCTTGCTTTACCGGCCATGTGCGTGTTCCTCGAAACAAAGATGGGAGCGGATTCTTGCGTTGCATTGATCCTAGGCTTGATCGGCTGTCGGGACAAACGAGGATTGCGCACGCTTTAGTGATATTTTCTCACTCCGTGATCGGTAAAACGCCGTACTAACGAGCATACAAGTGAGGTTGATGTACATGCGCCGCAAGATCCCCAGCACCACTGCCCTGGTCTGCTTCGAGGCGGCCGCGCGTCACGAGAGCTTTACCAAGGCCGCCCACGAACTGGCCCTGACCCAGGGCGCCGTCTGTCGGCAGATCGGTGGGCTGGAGGCGTTTCTCAACGTCGAATTGTTCCGCCGCTCGCGCCGAGGCGTGAAGCTCACCGAGGCAGGCTTGTCCTATAGCCGCCAGGTGGCCAGCCAACTGGACGCCGTAGAGCGCGACACCCTGTCGGTCATGCGCCAGCAGGGTGCCAACGTGATCGAGCTGGCCGTGGTGCCGACCTTCGGCACCCAGTGGTTGCTGCCACGCCTGAAGGACTTCCAGCAACGCCACCCGGAGGTCACGGTCAACCTGACCAACCGCACCCGGCCGTTCCTGTTCGCCGACACGCCTTTCGATGCGGCCATCTACTTCGGCGACGCCGACTGGTCCGGCACCCAGGCCCATCGCCTGATGGGAGAAAACCCGGTGCCGGTGTGCAGCCCAAAGCTGCTGGACGGGCAGGGCGGCCTCGACGCCCAGCGCATCGCTGAGCTGCCCCTGCTGCAGCAGACCACCCGCCCGTATGCCTGGCGGCAATGGTTCGATGGGCTGGGCATGAGCGTTGAACGCGACATGGCCGGCCCGCGCTATGAACTGTTCTCGATGCTCGCCCAGGCGGCCATGCACGAAATGGGCATTGCGCTGATCCCACCGTTCCTGATCCAGCGCGAGCTCGAGGAGGGTAGGTTGGTGGTCGCTAACAGGCATGCCCTGTCCAGTGACAAGGCCTACTATCTGATGATTCCAGAGCGCAAGGTGGAGTCTGCTTCGCTACGGGCTTTTCGCGACTGGCTAATAGCGCAGGCACGGCAGTACACTGCAAAAGCCGATAAACTGACCCCGTAGTCAATTATTTTAAACACCTACAGATATATGTATTTGTCGCAAATACGTAATCTGTTCCGGCTGCCCTGAAAAACCCTATCAACCCTAGTTACCATGCGGGTTTGACGGTTATTTTGCGACATTCACAGCAGCAAGGCCGAAAACAGCAGAATTTTTTTCAGATTTTCCCCTAAGCTCCGAATAGCGCGTGCTTGACGGGTTTGTTTCGAATCATTGCGACATACGGTCACAGGGTGACTTGTAGTTTTAAGTTCGTTTCGCTTCAGAACCGGTTGTGGCTCCAATGGTTCATCTGCAAAATGCCTCCCCGCCCCGGATTCAGGCGGGGTCGTGCTCTACGACCACCCAGCGCGCCACCCGAAGTGAGCTGGTTCAAACAAACACAAAAGGTCACCGCAGGAGACAAAGTCGTGCACATTGGTGTTCCTCTCGAGACGCAGACGGGTGAGACAAGGGTCGCCGCGACCCCGGAAACCATCAAGAAACTGGTTAGCCAGGGCCATCAGGTCACCGTGCAACGGGGGGCAGGGCTCAACGCCAGCATTCCGGACAGTGCCTATGAAGCCGTTGGCGCCACACTGGGTGAAGCGACCGATGCCTTCGGCGCGCAACTGGTGCTCAAGGTGGTTGCACCCAATGACCAGGAACTGGCGCTGATCAGCAGCGGCAGCGTGCTGGCCGGCATGCTCAACCCGTTCAACAACGAGCTGATCGGCAAGATGGCCGAACGTGGCATCACCGCCTTCGCCCTGGAAGCCGCGCCTCGTACCTCGCGGGCCCAGAGCCTCGACGTGCTGTCGTCGCAAGCCAACATTGCCGGCTACAAGGCCGTGCTGCTGGCCGCGCATCACTACCCACGCTTCATGCCCATGCTGATGACCGCCGCCGGCACCGTAAAGGCCGCCCGTGTGCTCATCCTCGGCGCTGGCGTCGCCGGCCTGCAGGCCATCGCCACGGCCAAACGCCTGGGTGCGGTGATCGAAGCCTCCGACGTGCGCCCCGCCGTGAAAGAGCAGATCGAGTCGCTTGGCGCCAAGTTCCTCGACGTGCCGTACGAGACCGATGAAGAGCGCGAGTGCGCCGAAGGCGTCGGCGGTTACGCCCGCCCCATGCCAGCCAGCTGGATGCAACGCCAGGCCCAGGCCGTGCACGAGCGAGCCAAACAGGCCGATATCGTCATCACCACTGCGCTGATCCCCGGGCGCAAGGCGCCGACGCTGCTCAGCGCCGAGACCGTCGCGCAGATGAAACCCGGCTCGGTGGTGATCGACCTCGCCGCGGCCCAGGGCGGCAACTGCCCGCTGACCGTCGCTGACCAGGTGGTACAGGCAAACGGCGTAACCATCGTCGGCCCGACCAACCTGCCGGCCCAGGTCGGCGCAGACGCCTCGGCGCTGTACGCCCGCAACCTGCTGGACTTCATGAAGCTGCTGTTCGACAAGGACGGCGCGCTGGTGATCAACCTCGAAGACGACATCGTCGCCGCGTGCCTGATGTGCCGCGACGGCCAGGTCGTACGCAAGAACGGCTGAGGAGCTCGACAATGGAAGACCTGCTGATTTCCCACGGCATCTACAACCTGATCATCTTCGTGCTGGCCATCTACGTGGGCTACCACGTTGTATGGAACGTCACCCCGGCACTGCACACCCCGTTGATGGCCGTCACCAACGCCATTTCGGCGATCGTCATCGTCGGCGCCATGCTCGCGGCCGCGCTGACCGTCACCCCGGCCGGCAAAGTGATGGGCACCCTCGCCGTGGCGCTGGCCGCGGTCAATGTGTTCGGTGGCTTCCTGGTCACCCGCCGCATGCTGGAAATGTTCAAGAAGAAAACCAAGAACGAGGCGCAGAAGTAAGCATGAGCATGAATCTGGTAACGCTTCTGTACCTGGTCGCCTCGATCTGCTTCATCCAGGCGCTCAAGGGCCTCTCGCACCCCACTACCTCACGCCGGGGCAACCTGTTCGGCATGATCGGCATGGGTATCGCCATCCTCACCACGGTCGGGCTGATCTACAAGCTGGGCGCCGAGCTTGCCACTGCCGGTATCGGTTATGTCATCGTCGGCCTGCTGGTCGGCGGCAGCGCCGGTTCGATCATGGCCAAGCGCGTCGAGATGACCAAGATGCCCGAGCTGGTCGCCTTCATGCACAGCATGATCGGCCTGGCCGCGGTGTTCATCGCCATTGCCGCGGTACTCGAGCCGCAATCGCTGGGCATCGTCGCCAGCATCAGCGACCCGATCCCCACCGGTAACCGCCTGGAGCTGTTCCTCGGCGCGGCCATTGGCGCCATCACCTTCTCCGGCTCGGTCATCGCGTTCGGCAAGCTGTCGGGCAAGTACAAGTTCCGCCTGTTCCAAGGCGCACCGGTACAGTTCGCCGGCCAGCACAAGCTGAACCTGATCCTCGGCCTTGCCACCATCGCCCTGGGCCTGCTGTTCACCTTCACCGGCCACTACAGCGCCTTCACCCTGATGCTGGCCCTGGCCTTCATCATGGGCGTACTGATCATCATCCCGATCGGCGGCGCCGACATGCCGGTGGTGGTGTCGATGCTCAACAGCTATTCGGGCTGGGCAGCCGCAGGTATCGGCTTCTCGCTGAACAACTCGATGCTGATCATCGCCGGCTCCCTGGTGGGTTCGAGCGGTGCGATCCTCTCGTACATCATGTGCAAGGCGATGAACCGTTCGTTCTTCAACGTCATCCTCGGCGGCTTCGGCGGTGATACCGACGTCGGTGCGGCGCAAGGCTCCAAGGAGCAGCGCCCGGTGAAGTCCGGTTCGGCCGACGACGCCACCTTCCTGCTGAGCAACGCCGACAGCGTGATCATCGTTCCCGGCTACGGCCTGGCGGTGGCCCGCGCCCAGCACGCGCTGAAAGAGCTGACCGAGAAGCTGGTGCACAACGGCGTGACCGTGAAGTACGCGATCCACCCGGTTGCCGGCCGTATGCCAGGCCACATGAACGTCCTGCTGGCCGAAGCGGAGGTGCCGTACGACCAGGTGTTCGAGATGGAAGACATCAACGCCGAATTCGGTCAGGCCGACGTGGTACTGGTGCTGGGCGCCAACGACGTGGTCAACCCGGCGGCGAAGAACGATCCCAAGTCGCCGATCGCCGGCATGCCGATCCTCGAAGCGTTCAAGGCCAAGACCATCATCGTCAACAAGCGCTCCATGGCCAGCGGCTATGCCGGCCTGGACAACGAACTGTTCTACCTGGACAAGACCATGATGGTGTTTGGTGACGCGAAGAAAGTCATCGAGGACATGGTCAAGGCCGTGGACTGATACCCGCCTCTATATATAGAAGCGTCTAAAGCCCCCTGGTGTTATGCCCGGGGGCTTTTTCATTTGCATGATCCAGATCAACGGCTCTATTCCAAGGCTTCGCCTACGACCATGGTCGCGGGACGGCACCGGGCTAAATCTCTAGACTGCGCTTCCAGTAGCTTCAGTAGCCTGAGATAACAATCCATGTACCGTGATCGCATCCGCTTGTCCTCCCTGCACAGCAAGGTAATGAGTGCGGCTGACGCCGCTGGCCTGATCGAGGACGGCATGACCGTCGGCATGAGCGGCTTCACCCGCGCCGGCGAAGCCAAGGCCGTGCCCCACGCACTGGCCGAGCGCGCCAAGCTGTCGCCGCTGAAAATCAGCCTGATGACCGGCGCCAGCCTGGGCAACGACCTCGACAAGCAACTGACCGAAGCCGGCGTACTCGCCCGGCGCATGCCGTTCCAGGTCGACAGCACCCTGCGCAAGGCCATCAACGACGGCCAGGTGATGTTCATCGACCAGCACCTGTCGGAAACCGTCGAGCAGCTGCGCAACAAGCAACTGACCCTGCCGGACATCGCGGTCATCGAAGCAGTGGCGATCACCGAGGAAGGCCATATCGTGCCGACCACCTCCGTCGGCAACTCGGCCAGCTTCGCGATCTTCGCCAAGCAGGTCATCGTCGAGATCAACCTGTCGCACAACGCCAACCTCGAAGGCCTGCACGACATCTATATCCCGACCTACCGCCCGACCCGCACGCCGATCCCGCTGGTGAAAGTCGACGACCGCATCGGCAGCACCGCCATCCCGATCGACCCGGCCAAGATCGTCGGCATCGTCATCAGCGACCAGCCGGACTCGCCGTCCACCGTGCTGCCGCCTGACCACGAGACTCAGGGCATCGCCGACCACCTGATCGCCTTCCTCAAGGGCGAAGTGGACGCCGGCCGCATGACCAACAAGCTCGGCCCGCTGCAAGCCGGCATCGGCAGCATCGCCAACGCCGTGATGTGCGGCCTGATCGAATCGCCGTTCGAAGACCTGACCATGTACTCCGAAGTGCTGCAGGACTCGACCTTCGACCTGATCGACGCCGGCAAGCTGAGCTTCGCTTCGGGCAGCTCGATCACCCTGTCGAGCCGCCGCAATGCCGACGTGTTCGGCAACCTCGAGCGCTACAAGGACAAGCTGGTGCTGCGCCCGCAGGAGATCTCCAACCATCCTGAAGTGGTGCGTCGCCTAGGCATCATCGGCATCAACACGGCGCTGGAGTTCGACATCTACGGCAACGTCAACTCCACTCACGTCTGCGGCACCCGGATGATGAACGGCATTGGCGGTTCCGGCGACTTCGCCCGCAACGCCCACTTGGCGATCTTCGTCACCAAGTCGATCGCCAAGGGCGGCGCGATTTCCAGCGTCGTGCCCATGGTCAGCCACGTCGACCATACCGAACACGATGTCGACATCCTGGTCACCGAACAGGGCCTGGCCGACCTGCGCGGCCTGGCGCCACGCGAGCGTGCCCGCGCGATCATCGACAACTGTGTGCACCCGGACTATCGCGCTGCGTTGAACGACTACTTCGAACGCGCCTGCCAGCGCGGCGGCCACACCCCGCACATCCTGCGCGAAGCCCTGAGCTGGCACGAGAACCTGGAAGAAAGCGGGCGCATGCTGGCTGGTTGATCCGCTA
>NZ_JBOBDM010000107.1:0-8397 GCF_050586605.1 Pseudomonas sp. ES1
GAACTGCGCGGCCTTGGCGGTGTAGTTGGCGCTGGTGACGTGGGTGATGCCGCCAGCGTTGTAGGTCGTGCCGCTACCGCCGCCCTGCAGCACCAGCTCGGTCTTGGCGGTGAGCACGATGCGGTCGGCGTTGGCGGTGATGTCGAGCTTGGCCAGCAGGTTGATGTTGTCCTTCAGGGCGCGGATGTCGATGTCGCCGGAGGCCGACATCAGGCGCCAGTAGGCGTTAGAGGGATCCAGTCTGATTACCCATCCCTGCATCACAAACGAAATGCTTTCACCGTAATTGACTCAGGGCCTGGCTCTCGCCAAGCCCTGTTTGCCCAAGATGCTCTTCGCAAAGGTTTCAACCACTCACAAAATAAGTGATATCAGCACGAGCACTACGAATTAACCGTTTGCACAGCCGCCTTAAGATTCTCCTGACGAATCTGAGCAATAAATGAACCATTATGAAAATCAGAGCTTTGCAAAATACTGATCAACTTATTGCTCCACAGCACATCAGCATCAATACGCTGTTCAACGTCAACATCCGCAACGTCGATAGCATCCTCGACCTTACTTAATGAATTCTGAACACTTTCAAAATCACCAGTCAAGAAATAGGAGACACAATAAGACGTACAAATCGCAGAACACTGAGCCTGGTCCGCAAGCTCATCACTGTAATCTTCCGTATCAGGAATGCCATCATAAATAGCTTGATAAATCCGCGTTAAATCTATGACTCGCCCGCGGCTAATCACCTCATACAACTCAGAAACAACAACAGCATTGACATCTTTAAGGCCGTATTTTGTCGCAAACGCAGTGTAAGGTAGTGAAATCCGCTCCGCACCTAGCAAACAAAATAATGAAATGGCATTTTGAGGTAGCTTTGTTAACTGAGCATACTCAACCTTCATTATAATCCCCTCTTGCTTTTCTTGCCTGCAAATGGAGTATCCGTAGACACAGAATTATCACGCATCATGGTTTCGCAATCTAAGCAAACACCTCGATTCGCGTCAACATGCGTTGCTCCAGCGTTAATCAGCGTCTCCTCTGCGTGACCAACACCACTTACATCCGCCAGGCCTTTATCCTCAGCAAATTCCCGCTGTGCTTTTGGTACTTCCTTATCACTTGAAGCAATACCTAAACTTCCATCTGGCATTACCCCTACAACTATCGACTTAAATCTCTGCGCAGTAGGATCTAGTACACCCATGAGCCTCATCTGCAAGCTGACGGGTTGGCGAACCACATCCGCATTTTTCTTAACAGCACAAAGGCCTAATTGGTCTACCCAGTTTACGGGGTTTCTCGCATACGAATAAAGATTTTTGCCCCCGGCATAACGAATTTGATCCTAACTTAAAAATCATCCACCCTCGGATCACAGTATCCGACAGCGGTTGCAATGCAGCCCCGCCAAGATCCTAAAACATTAAAAAAGTACCCACCCACACCAACGCCTTAAGAAAAACCGCACAACGTGTAACCAAGCTATTTTTTTTCAAACCCTTTAAAAAGTTCGTCAACCTGCTTTGCCAAAGCCACTACTGCGTCACCCGCCTCTTTATTTCCAACTTGCATACATTCAGGCAACTTACTATTATCATAGGCTTCTTCCTGATCAAAAAAACCTGCCAAACAAGCGTTCACTCTAAAAACGATGTGATGCATTCGCCAGCAAGTAGACCACTCCAATGCATTAACGCCCTGAGAAAACCCTTGATCGGACGGACTTTTTTTAATCATAGCTCCGCCAACCCAAAGATCGGCATAGTACTCAAACGTTATATCAGCATATCCAGAGCAAGACCTATCATACTGCGGATCTTCAAACAGCACCCTCCAGCGAGGTATTTCAGCAAATCGCATCGAGCATAATATCGGCCTAAAAAGCTTATGAGCCATATCAACTTCAGCAAGTGACTTCGGAGGCACCAAGTAAAACTTTGAGAACACCTCAATCAAAAATCCCGCATTCGGCTCAACATGTTCAACATAGCGAGCCAAAACAAAACCAATTTCCTTTTCACGGTTTAAAGCAGGTATATAAAAGACACTTCCCGGCCGCACATTCGATTTCAGCAACTTCATATTTTCTCACCTAAAGCTCACAAACAGAGCCAGCTTTGAGCTTATTATATTCAGCGATATGAGACAGACCGCGCTCGTCCGTCCTTGATTTATCGATTGGTTCGATCACATTACCTGGGAAGCCAGTCTTAGTCCCATGCACCTCTCGGTAATATTGCTCAGCCCCTTTGGCTTGCGTATACGTCAAGTCTTTGGCGATCGGTACCAACCTTGCTTCTCCTAGCCTTCCAGTTTTCGCGTGTTGAGCCTCTCGCACACTTTCTGCCTGCATCGTGTGCCCTACATAGTACGGCTTAGTCGCATTAGGCTCGTAGAGCCCGTAAACGGTATATCCAGGTTGATTCAATGGTGTCGGCGCAAGACCTAATGCGTCAACCCAATGCAACGGATTCAGGGTATAAGCATAGAGGTTCAACCCGCCAAAGTAGCTAATCGGGTCCTGGCTAACGAACCGCCCAGCCCTCGGATCATAGTACCGATAGCGGTTGTAGTGCAGCCCCGTCTCATGATCGTGGTACTGCCCCTGGAAGCGGATCGGGTTCGCCATCCCAAGCTGCTTGGCCCACTCCGAGCGTACCTCGCGCACCTCACCCCAGGCCTTGTACTGTGCTGCCCACGCCACCTCGCCAGTGTGGTCGGTAAGCTCCATCGGCGTGCCGAGGTGGTCGCATTGGTACCAGGCAATGGCGTCGATCTGTTGCGGTTTGACCTCGTGCTGCCACAGCGGGTCCTGATCGAAGTCGTACTCCCGGTCGCTCCAGTCCGGCTGGCGTAGCAAGCGAATCGGCTGCTTGCGCAACGCCTGGGCAACCGGCACGAAACTCCCCGGCTCATACAGGTAATGCACAGTCCGCCCGGTATCACCTTCGTCCTGCGACGGCGAGCTTTCCCAGGCAAGGTTATCGCCGTCCCAGCCGTACAGGGTGTAGCCACAGCCCAGTTCGCGCTGGCGCTTGGCGCGCTGCATCTGGTTCCAGCCACTGCCGGCACGCGGATCATCCTGATGATGCGCGGTGGAGTGTTTGTGCAGACGGCGGCCCAGGGCGTCGTAGCTGTAGACGACACTCAGCTTGCCATCGTCAAAACGGGTCAGGCGGTCGAACAGGTCCCAGGTCAGGTGGGCCTTGTCGCCGTTATGCAGCCGGTTGATCAGATTGCCACGGTCGTCGTACTGGTAATGGGTCCCGGCGTACTCGCGCAACAGGTTGTCCATCAGCTTGTTACGACGCGGATCGCTTTCCAGCGGACGGTTGAGCTCCTGGGTTTTGTCGTCCAGCAGGTTGCCGGCCGGGTCGAAGGCAAAGGTCTCGACACCGAGGCGGCTGGTGGCTTGTAGCAGGCGACCAACGGGATCGTACTGATAGGCTAGGTGGCCACGGCGGGTGTCTTGGATACCGGTCAGCTGGCCGACTGTATTATATGGATACTAGCGTTTCAGCAGCGTGGCTTACCGTCATGACTACCCAGCAGTTGCTCTTGTTAGCGTCCTGCTGGACCCCAGGCCTGGGTTTGCGTCAGCTGGTGGCCCTGATGACAAACCCTTTGCCACTAAGCTAGCAACGCTACCGGCTCGCACATCAAATTAAGTCAGTATCTAAGGAGAGCTACTTCCCCCATGAAAATGTCATTTAACGCTGAAAAAATTTCATCGCTCTCAACGACAGAACTGGAAATATTGATTTGAACTGTACTGAGCGGTTTCACCCAGCTACAGGCTTTAGCGAAACTTAATACAACCTTATCTACAAATATCTCTACCTTTTCTATGCCACCATAGCCAGCAACCCCCGGATTGCCAACCTCAACATAATATGTATCCTGCCCAAGATCTTCGTCCTGGTCATCACTCTCATCCGATCTTTGCAAAATCATGAACTCCGAAGGCTCATCATGACTATCCACAAAGCCGACTGTCAGAACATCCTCTTCTCTAGAGGCATCAAAATAGGTCGCTGTAAACTGTTTATCCATATTTATCCCCTTTTCCGCTTCTGCCCAGCGGTCCATGTCTTAGTTTCGCCATTTTCAGGCCAAGTGTATTGAATTTTTGCCCCGGTTTCAGCTGACGCTCTATTCATCTTACCCTTGCATGATGGGCATGGCGGGTATTGACCATCAATAACCATAACGTCCCCTTGCTGCAACGGAATCTGTTTTACTGCTCTAGCTTCGGTATGCGTGGCTAAAGAGCTTCGCGGAAAACCTAAGGATCGTTCTTCCTCTGTCATGTTTCCACTGTGCAGAATGCAGGATACAACAGTGTGCTCACCATCCGAATCATGCACGTTCACAACGGCAGTGTGAACACCTTTTCCGCTTCCGAACTTGTTTAACCCCAGCGGATCAATCCAGCCTATAGGGTTCGGCGCATACGCAAACAAGTTCAAGCCACCGGTGTAACTGATCGGATCCTGATTGATGAACCGCCCAGCTCTCGGATCGTAGTACCGATAGCGGTTGTAGTGCAGCCCCGTCTCATGGTCGTGGTACTGCCCTTGGAAACGGATCGGGTTGCTCAGGCCAATCTGTTTGGCCCACTCCGAACGGGTTTCCTTGATCTCACCCCAGACCTTGTACTGCGCCGTCCACACCACCTCGCCAGTGTGGTCGGTCAGTTCCATCGGCGTGCCGATGAGGTCGCATTGGTACCAGGCAATTGCGTCGATCGGTTGAGGTTTGACCTCCTGCTGCCACAGCGGGTCCTGATCGAAGTCGTACTCCCGGTCGCTCCAGTCCGGTTGGCGTAGCAAGCGAATCGGCTGCTTGCGTATAGCTTGGGCAACCGGCACGAAACTGCCCGGCTCGTACAGGTAATGCACAGTGCGTCCAATCTCGCCTTCGTCCTGCGGCGGCGAGCTTTCCCACGCCAGGTTATCGCCATCCCAGCCGTACAAGGTGTAACCGCAGCCCAGTTCGCGCTGGCGCTTGGCCCGCTGCATCTGGTTCCAGCCACTGCCAGCACGGGGATCATCTTGGTGGTGCGCGGTGGAGTGCTTGTGTAGGCGGCGACCCAAAGCATCGTAGCTGTACACCACGCTGAGCTTGACATCGTCGAAACGCTCCAAGCGGTCGAACAGGTCCCAGCTGAGGCGGGCATGTTCACCGTTGTGCAGACGATGAATCAGGTTTCCGCGCTCGTCATATTGGTAATGGGTCCCGGCATACTCGCGCAGCAGGTTATCCATCAGCTTGTTACGACGTGGGTCGCTTTCCAGCGGGCGGTTGAGTTCTTGTGTTTTGTCGTCCAGCAGGTTTCCGGCCGGGTCGAAGGCGAAGGTCTCGACACCCAGGCGGCTGGTAGCTTGCAGCAGACGGCCGACCGGGTCGTACTGGTAGGCCAGGTGGCCGCGACGGGTATCGTGAATGTCGGTGAGCTGGCCAACCGCATCGTACTGGTACTGGCGCTTGAGCAGAGTGGACTTGCCGTCATGGCTACCCAGCAACTGCTCCTGCAGACGCCCTGCCGGGTCCCAGCTCTGGGTCTGCATCAATTGGTTGCCCTGATGCCGCGCCACTTCACGGTGCAGGTCGTCACGCTCGTAGGCCAGCAGTTCATGGTGATCAAGGGTCATGCCCAACACATGACCGCTGCCATAGGTGAGCACGCTGATCTTGTGGCCATCCGGGCGAATCGTCGCCGTGCGCAGATTCAGCGCGTCGTATTCGTGCTGCCACACCGCAACCATCGGCACCTCAGTACCGAAGTAGTACTGGTGTTCACGGGTCAGGTTGCCCGCCCCGTCGTGGAACCATTGCAGCTTGCTGGCGGCGTTGATGGCCTGGATCAGGTTGCCGTTGCCATCGTAGGCGAAGGTTTCTTCCTGGCGCTGCTCCCCCAGGCTGGCCACACGTGAGATCAGACGCCCCACCGGGTCAAAGGTGATATCGATACGACGCTGGCCAACCTGGGTGCTGGTCAGGCGGCCCGTATCTGGATCGTATTGGTACCGCGTCACCAGCCCATCGAAACCTTGCTCTTGCAGCAGGCGCCCGACCGGGTCGTAGAGGAAGTCGGCCTTGCTCTCGTTTTCATTCTCCAGTCCAATCAGTCGACCCAACTTGTCCCAGCGGTAATGCAAGGTGTGCTCGGCAGCATCCACGCGTTCGGTGAGCAGACCAACGGCGTTGTAGGCCCAGGTAGTACAGCGGTCCAGCGCATCGGAGTGCGCCAGCAGGCGACCTTCGGCATCGCGCTCGAAGCGTTCCTCGGTGTTGTCCGGGTGAATGACTTTGGCCAGTTGGCCGGCCTTGTATTCGTAGACTGTCTTGTTGCCCGCGGCATCGGTGAACAGCACCAATTGGCCGAAATCGTCGTACTCCCATTGGCTGGTCTTGCCCGAGCAGTCGGTGTACTCGACCAGCTGATCCGCCCCGTTGTACGCCAGCTTCTTCTCGTTGCCGTTGGCGTCCTTGATCGCCTTGACCAGGCCGGAGGACGTATAGGCGAACTCGGTCTTGTGGCCCAGCGGGTCGGTGGTTTCGACCAGGTTGCCCTGCTTGTCGTAGTCACGCAGCCACAAACCACCTTCGGCATCGCGGATCTTGATCAGGTGGCGACGGTCGTCATAAGCGAAGTGCGTCTGACTGTGGTCGGCACGGATATGGCGAATGACGCTGCCTTGCTCGTCGTAGTCGTAGCGGTCTTCACTGCCATCCAGGTGGACGTGGCGCAAAAGCTTCTTGCGCTCATCGCGGAACAACCATTCCGAGCGCTCGTCGGGGTAGCGGATGCGATAAAGATGCCCCTGGATGTCGTAGTAGTACCAAGTCTCCTGGCCGTGGGCGTCGGTGACGTAGGTAAGGCGAATGTTCTCGTCCCACTCGAGCTTCGTGTCGAAGCTGCCATCGTCAGCCCATTCGCGGATGGCCTTGGCATCAAAGGCACTGCCATCCCATTGCAGGTTCATGCCGCGACCGGTGCGGTCGGTGTACCGGGTCACCAGGTGATTCTGGTACTGGTAGTGCCAAGCCGCGCCGTTCTCGTCCTGGGCGGCAGTCAGATCGCCCTGGTCATCGTAGTGGTAGGCGCACAGCTGGCGAAGCGGCTGGCCGTCGCGCATTTCCCACAGACCAGTGACGTGGCCGTGGTCGTCGATCAGCGTACCGAGGTGGCGCAGTACATCCTTCACATCACCCTGGAAGGTGATGATGTCCGACAGCACCGGGCGCCCCTCGTGGCGGTGCTCGTAGTGCAACATGCAACCGGCACCGTTGCTGAGGGTGATCTTCTGCAGGTAATAACGGTCCTCGACGCGCAGGTAGTATTCCTTGCGCTCGAAACCTCGGCAGATCACCAGCTCGTTTTCACGGCTGCGAACCAGCAGCAGGTCTTCAATGGCGTTGTACAGCGACTTCTCGACCTTGGGCAGCTCGAAGGCATGGCTGCGACCGTCGTGGTCATGGAACACCAGGCCCTTGCCCACCACGTCGATACGAGTGGTGAACTCGGTGATCCAGCGCGCACCGAGGCTGCCCTGGTCATATTCGGCCAGGCGCGAGTGATAGGTCCGCTCCCATTCGATGGGGAACGGTCCAGGCAAACTGAAATCGGTATGCAGGATGAACTCGGAACCCAGCGAGAAACTGATGCTATGGCCGGTACGGGCCTTCGGCTCGGGTGGGCAAGGGGGACGTTTTGGACTCGGTGTCTGCTCAGCCTTTGCCTGCGACCCACTGACCGCCAACTCGCCCTTACCCTTCTCCCGCTCTACCTGCGTGGTGGTCCCCGGCTTGCTCACCCCCGGCTGCCCATTCTTGTTGCGCTTGCGAAACCCCTTCACTGCCCCACCCAGCACGGTCAGCATCCAGCCGATGCTCATCTGTGTCGCGGGGTCAGCCAGCTTGGCGAATTGCTTGGCCATTTCCGGCCCCAGCGCCCGCAGTTGTCCGGTATTGGCCAACACCATGCTCTTGATGTCATCCGGCAATAGCTTGCTGGTTGCACTGTTGGCCAGGCCCTTACCGGCAGCCTTGTAGGCGCTGTGCACTGCGCCGAAGAAGTTGCTGAACGCCGCCTTCGGGTCGTTGAGCAACTGATCGCTCGCCGCCGCCATCTGCTTGCTCGCCGCTGCCTTGTCGCCCTTGGCATCGAGCTGCCCAAGCACAATCGTCTCCAGGCCCGTGGCGATTTCGCCAGTCACCTTGGTCCCAAGATCCCCTGCATCCTTGAGAATGCCGGCAATCTTCGGCTGCGCCTGGGTCACGAAGTCATCGATGGTCCCGGCGATGGTCGCATTGAGATGCCCGATCAACACCGTGATCAGCGAGTCGCCCAGCAGCATCTTGGCGCTGTTGCGTAGCTCCTGG
>NZ_JBOBDM010000108.1:0-7745 GCF_050586605.1 Pseudomonas sp. ES1
TTTTCCCGCTAGGATGATCAAACCCCCGCCACCAAGGCCTGCTCCACCATGATCATCGGCGCCCTGCTCGTCCTCACCTGGCTGATTCTGCTGCTGCGCTACCCGGCCAAGGCCCTGCCGATTTCCCTGGCGGCCGTGTGCGGCCTGGGGCTGGTGGCACTGGGCGTCGCCTGGCAGGACAGCCGCGAAGCGTCGCAACTGGCGCGCCTCGATCTGCGTCTGAGTTACGCCCCCGATCAATGCCCCGCCGACCGCGCCCTGCAGGTGCGCATGAAGAACGGCAACAACGTCCCCTTGTCAGAACTACGCTGGCGCGTGGGCGCCTATGCCCCGGGCGATACCGTGAACCTTGCCGAGAACACCTATGCAGCACCGCGCTATCGCGGCCCGGGCGAATTGCAGCCCGGCGCCGAGTGGAGCGACTGCCTGCCAGTGCCACCGTTGCGTTCGGGGTATCGGCCGCAGACCCTGGAGTTTCGTGCCGAGCATCTGCAGGGTACATTCGCCAATTGATGCTTTGCCTGTACCGGCCTCTTCGCGGGTGAACCCGCTCCCACAGGTACCCCACAGTATTCAAGGCCTGTGCGATACCTGTGGGAGCGGGTTTACCCGCGAAGAGGCCAGAACAGCCAACACAAACCTCCCTTCATGAAAGGCCTCAAAGATGCCCACCGTCCTCATCACCGGTTGTTCCAGCGGCATCGGCCGCGCCCTGGCCGACGCCTTCCGCGATGCCGGCCACGAAGTCTGGGCCACCGCCCGCAAGCTCGACGATGTCGACACCCTGCTCGCCGCCGGTTTCGCCGCTCGGCAACTGGATGTGAATGACAGCGAGGCACTGACCCGCCTGGCCGACGAGCTGGAAGACCGCCACGGCGGCCTCGACATCCTCATCAACAACGCCGGCTACGGCGCCATGGGCCCACTGCTCGACGGCGGTGTCGAGGCCATGCGCCAACAGTTCGAAACCAACGTCTTCGCCCTGGTGGGCGTGACCCGCGCGCTGTTCCCGCTGCTGCGCCGTTCCCGTGGGCTGGTGGTGAACATCGGCAGTGTCTCGGGCGTGCTGGTCACGCCATTCGCCGGTGCCTACTGCGCCTCGAAGGCGGCGGTGCATGGGCTGACCGACGCGCTGCGCCTGGAGCTGGCGCCGTTCGGTATCCGGGTGATGGAAGTGCAGCCGGGGGCGATTGCCTCGCAGTTCGCCAGCAATGCCCAGCAACAGGCAGAACAGGTGCTGGCGAGCGATTCACCGTGGTGGCCGTTGCGTGAGCAGGTGCAGGCCCGGGCGCGGGCTTCGCAGGATCGGCCGACTTCGGCGGCGGTGTTTGCCCAGCGCTTGCTGGCCGCTACGCGCAAGTCGCCAGTGCCGGCGCTGGTGCGTATCGGCAATGGCAGCACGGCGTTGCCGTTGATGGCGCGGGTGCTGCCGCAGAGGTTGCTGGATTGGGTGCTGCGCAAGCGATTCGGTTTGTTGCGCCCGCTCTGACGTCATCGCGGGGCAAGTCGCCCCTCATCGAACTGTGGGAGCGGCTTTAGCCGCGAACACCGGCAGAGCCGGTGCCATCCACCGCGCCGCCTGCTTCGCGGCTAAAGCCGCTCCCACAGGGTATGTGGCGCACTGGCGAACACAGTTCCTGGTCGAACGCCTGCCAGCCGCCACCCAGGGCCTTGTACAACCCCACCAACGCCTGCGACACCGCCGCCGAGCTGTCGATCCACTGCTCTTCGCTGGCCAGCAGCGCACCCTGCACGGTCAGCACATTGAGAAAGTCCACCGCCCCTTCCACGTACTGGCGCTGCGCCGTCTCCAGGGCGATGCGGTTCTGCCGCACCGCCTCGGCCAAGTGGTCGCGGCGCAGCTGGCTGGCGTTGTACAGGCGCAGCACGTCGTCGATCTCATGCCAGGCGCCCAGCACCACCTTGCGGTAGTTCAGCGCCGCTTCCTGTTGCTGGGCTTCGCGCAGCTCCAGCGTGCCCTTGAGCCGCCCACCCTCGAAAATCGGCAGCGACAGCTGCGGCCCGAAGGCAAAACGGCGTGAATCCCAGGCGCCGAAATCGGACAGCTGCATGGCCTGGAAACCGACACTGCCCGACAGGCGAATGCTCGGGTAGAAGTCGGCCTTGGCCACGCCGATGCTGGCGGTGGCCGCATGCAGGCGGGCTTCGGCCTGGCGGATGTCCGGGCGGCGCTCGGCCAGTTCGGACGGCAAGCCGATGGCAAACTTCTGCTGCGGCGTGGGCAGTTCGCCGCCCTGCAGCAACTCAGCCTGCAAGCTGCGCGGCGGTTCGGCGGCGAGCAGGCTGAGGGCGTTGATCAGGTCGTCGCGGCGGGCTTCCAGGCTGGGCAGGCGCGACTCGATCGACGCCACCTGGGCGCTGGCCTGGGCCACATCCAGGCGCGTGGCAACGCCCTCGGCCTGGCGGTCTTCGGACAGTTTCAGGCTGTGACGGGCGACCTTGAGGTTGTCCTGGGTCACCTCGAGGGTGTGCTGCACGGCGCGCAGCTGGATGTAGTTGCCGGCGGTTTCCGACAGCAAGGCCAGCAGCACCCCGCGGCGGTCGTTCTCAGCCACTTCGACGCTGGCATCGGCCGCCTCGACCTGGCGCCGCACACGGCCCCACAGGTCCAGTTCCCAGCCGGCGACCAGGTCGCCCTGCCAGAGGTTGAAGGCCGATTTGCCCGCCTTGCCCGATGGATCGCTCAAACCTTCGGCGCTGTTGCGCGCACGGCTGTAGCCGGCGTTCGCGTCCACCGAAGGCATTTCGTCGGCGGCCACGGTGCTGCGCAGGGCGCGGCTTTGCAGCAGGCGCGCGCTGGCCATCTGCAGGTCGAGGTTGCGCTCGGCGACCTTCTGGATCAGCGCACTCAACTGCGCATCATGGAAACTGTCCCACCAACGCAGCTCCAACGGCTCAGCCACCGGTTGGCTGGCCGCAGCCTCACCTTGCAGGGCGGCCCACTCCTTTGGCGCTTCGCTGCTCGGGCGTTGGAAATTCGGGCCCAGGGTGCAGCCGGCCAGCAGCATGGCTAGCAGCACGGGGGCCGCTGCGCGCCCCTTTCGCGACACAAGGCCGCTCCTACAGGCGACCGCGATCCCTTGTAGGAGCGGCCTTGCGCCGCGAAAGGGCTGCGCAGCAGCCCCATCGGCCGCGAAAATCTCAACCTGCCCACTCATCGCGCAGTCACCTCTTTGCCGTCGAGCCGGTCCCCCTGGGTATCGATGGTCGCCTCCACCGACATGCCCACCCGCAGGCGTGCAAGCAGCGGCTGGCCGTCATCGAAGACGATCTTCACCGGGATGCGCTGCACCACCTTTGTGAAGTTGCCGGTGGCGTTGTCCGGCTTGACCGCCGCGAAGGTCACCCCAGTGGCCGGGGCGATGCTTTCGACATGACCGTGCAGCTTTTCACCGGAGAAGGTATCGACGCTGATGCTCACCGGCTGGCCCGGCTGCACGTGGGTCAGCTGGGTTTCCTGGAAATTGCCGACGATATAGGCGCGCTCCAGCGGCACCACCGACAGCAGCCGTGCCCCCGGATTCACGTAGGCCCCCACGCGCAGGGCTCGCTCGCCGACCATGCCATCCACCGGCGCGGTGATGCGGGTGTAGGACAGGTCCAGCTGAGCTTTCTCCAGCCCCGCTTCGGCACGTTTGAGCTGGCCATCGGCGCTGGCCACCTGGGCGCTGAGGATGTCCACCTGCTTGCGCGTGGCCACCAGCGCCGCTTGTACGTTGGCCAGCCGTGCCCGGGCCTGGTCGACCCGGCTGCGCGCCTGCTGAGCATTCTGCACGGTGCCAGCGCCCTGCTCGGCCAGACGGCCGTAGCGGTTGACTTCATGGTCGGCAAACGCCGCCTCGGCCTGGGCCGCCTTCACCGCGGCCTCAGCCTGGGCGATCACCGCCGCCTGGCGCTCCAGGGTGGCGCGGGCGTCCAGGCTCTGGGCCTTGGCCACCAGCAATTGGGCCTGGGCCGCATCGAGGGCGGCCTGGTAGTCACGCGGGTCGATGGTCGCCAATAACTGGCCGGCGGTGACTTGCTGGTTGTCCTCTACCAGCACCTCCTTGATGAAGCCCGCCACCTTGGGCGCGACCACGGTGTAGTCGGCGGTGATGTAGGCATCGTTGGTGCTCTGGCGATGATCGCTGCCGAGCATCCAGGGCCCGACGATGCCAGCCAGCACGGCCACGGCCAGAACCGAGCCGATGAAAAGCGTTTTGCGGTTGTTGGTCATTTCAATGTCTCGAATTCATCCACAGGCTCAGGCCACCGCACGCGGTGGATAGATGCGGGTAGGCACGAAGGGGATCAGGCAGATCAGGGCGACGGCGAAGCCTGCCATCACCAGGTAAAGGTCGGCCGAGGTCAGCACCAGGGCCTGGTCATGAATGCGCTTGGCCAGGCCGGCGGTGTTGTCGTCGATCAGTGGCGCATTGCCCAGGCGGTCGACCAGGTGGTTGGAATGGAAATGTCGGCGCACGGTGCCCAGGGCATCGAGCAGGCCACCGGCGATCACCGCCGACAGGCCCTTGACCGTGTTGAACCAGCTGGAGGCGAACGGGCCTTCCTGCGGGGTCATGCCGTTGGTCGAAAGCATCAGCAACGGCAGCACCGCCATCGGCTGGCCGAACACCTGCAGCAGGTAGAAGGGGTAGAAGTCGCCGCGGATCCACTGCGAGGTGAGGAGGCTGCTGCCCACGCACGACGCCGCCAGCATCGCCAGGCCCAGCGCCAGCACCCAGCGGCAGTCCACCGCGCGGATGTTGCACAGCGCCGCCGTCAACGGCAGGGCCAGCAGTTGCGGCATGGCCACCAGCATCATCAGCGGGCTGGTTTGCGCTGGGCGGTAGCCCTGGATCTGTGCCAGGTACGCAGACGGAATGCTGCCCACCCCAGAGAGTACGATCAGTACCCCGGCCAGGGTCACCAGGGCAAAGCTCAGGTTGCGCCGCGACAGCATGCGCAGCTGGAAGAACGGCAGCGGCTCGGACCATTCGTTGTACATGAACAGCACCAGCAGCAGCAGGCCACCGCCGAGCAGCCAGCAGATCAGCGGCGAGTCGAACCAGCCCCAGCGATCGCCCAGCGACAGGCCAAGGACGATGCTGCTGATCGCCGGCAGGCCGAGCAGCAGGCCGCGCCAGTCGAACTGCTTGAAGCGCTCCAGGCGCAGCGGGTCCTGGGGCAGGCCCCAGCCCACGCAGGCGATGGCCAGCAAGGAAGGCAGGATGATCTGCCAGAACGCCCACTGCCAGCCGACGTATTCGGTCCACAGGCCCGCCAACGGTGTGCCCAGGTTGGGCCCGAAGGTGGCGGTCAGGGCGTAGCAGGCCAGGCCGTAGACCTTGATGCCCGGCGGCAGGAAGCGCAGCGCCACGCTCATCAGCATCGGTGGCAGGGCACCGGAGGCGAAGCCCTGCAGCACGCGTAGCAGCATCAGGCTGTGCAGGTTGGGGGCGAGGGGTTGGATCAGGCCAAGCACGGCGAACAGGCCGACGGCGGACATGGTGAAGCGGCGCAGCGAGAAGGTGGTGGCCAGCCACGGCGCAAAGGCCATGGCCGACACCGAGGCGGCGCTGTACACCGCCAGCAGCCAGGCGCCTTCGTCGGCACCGATGCCCATGGCGCCACGGATGTCGCTCAGGGAAATCTTGGTCACCGACTCGTTGAGCCCGGCGCACAGCACCGCCAACAACACGCCGAACAGCCCCACCACCACCCGCAGGCCGAACGCCGTCTGCACAGGGGCGGCCGGCGCGGGGGCGGCGGCCAGCGCGGCAGAGGGCGCGGTCAGGGAACTCATGGAATGACATCTCCAGCAACAAATTCAGGGCTGGGGGAAGTCTAAGAAGGTCGAATGCTGACGAAAACTGACTTGTTGGAAGGTTTATGTTGCGTCAGACGCAATCCATGACAATCGCGGGGCAAGCCCGCTCCCACGAAACCCCACCTTGTACTGGCGTTCGTGGGAGCGGGCTTGCCCCGCGATCTGCCGCAACGCGGCAGCAAAGCCTGAACTCGCAACGTCTTTGACACTATTTGATATCGGGTACAGAGGCGCTTCGCACTCCATCGCTGGGCAAGCCCGCTCCCACAAAACTTTTCACACAGAACCTAGGCCGTTGACCGGCGTACGTTCGCTCAAGGTCTCGAATCAATGCGCGACGTCAAGACGTAACATCGAAAGTTCCGGTCAATTTACAATCTATTCCTTCAACAGCCTGTTTAAAGGACAACTCCAAGCTGCCTTTCATCAAAGTATCTGAGATCTCCTCGATAGTGATTTCACCCGAATAAGCGCGCCCAACAAACGATTGCCACCTAAAGTGAAAGACTACAAAAGAATAAGCAGCATCATCTTGTGCACCCACCGGGTAGGAGATTCCAGACTCAAAACCTTCTTCATTGACCAGCAAAAGCTCAAAATCATGTTCACCAAACCCCTCTGCGCGAGCGGCTGTCAATGAATATGGTGAAGGAATTAACATTTTAAACTGAGTGTCAATTTCTTGCGAATAATCCGGTGCAGTGAAAGTGCCCTGCACCTTGAAAAAGCCGCCAGCTTTAATATTGTTCATTTCAATCTGCTCCTATTCGCCATATGGCAACTGCGACGTTAGCGCTACATACACCCAAAAAAAACTGGCAAAAATATCAGGTGACAGATTGAGTCTGTAGTGCACCGTACTGCGCATAGGCCGGTAACAGGCGCATCGGCGACATCAAGGATCGATGCTGCCACACGCCTTCAGCGTCTGCCGTAGCCAGCGGTGCGCCGGATCGTTATCGAACCGAGGGTGCCACGCCTGCATGACATTGACCTTTTCCAATGGCACGGGGATCTCGAAAGAGCGCAATGGCAGTTTCAGCCGGTTCACACTGTTAAGGATGTTGGCTGGTATGGGCAGGATCAAGTCCGAGTCCGGCAGCGAAAACATCGCGGAGTGAAAACTCGTCGTGATCAACGCCACCCGCCGCTCCACCTTGTGATTGGCCAGCGCTACATCGATAGGCCCATTGGCCCGGCCACGGCGTGACACGCTTATTTGCGGATAGGCGGCGAAGCGCTCCGGGGTAATCTGGTCATCGAAGATCGGGTGCCCTTCACGCGCCAGGCCCACGAAGTAGGTATTGAACAGGCTCTGAACCTTGATTTCCGGGCCCAGTTCGACGGCGGAGCTGATAATCAAGTCGATTTGCCCATTGCGCAGCACTGCATCATCGTCACCACTGCCCTCTGGCACAAAACGCAGCACGGTGTTTGGTGCCTGGGCCAGCATCATGCGCAGCAGTTGGGCACCGTACAGGGCGATGAACAGGTCATTGGTGCGAATGTTGAAGGCTCGGTCCAGGTTGACCAGGTCGACATCGTCACCGCTGCGAAATACCTGCCCGGCTTGTTCGACCAAGCCATGCACCTGATCACGCAGGGCCAGCGCCCGGGGCGTCGGCACCAGGCCACGACCGGCGCGCACCAGGATCGGATCGCCCATGGCCTCGCGGATACGCCCCAGGGTGCGGCTCATGGCCGCCGGGCTCAGGTTCATGCGCTGGGCGGCACCGACCACGCTGCCTTCGTCGAGCAGGGCGTCGAGGGCGACGAGCAGGTTCATGTCCGGGAGTTGCATGGCCGTTTTCCGTGACAGCTGTGGGAAACGCGATGGTATCAGGTTGGTGGATTGCGTCAGGCGCAATGGCACCGTGCGTGAGGGGCCATTTATCCGTGTGGGTGAATGAACCGA
>NZ_JBOBDM010000109.1:0-7603 GCF_050586605.1 Pseudomonas sp. ES1
AACTACCAGCCAAACAGCTCGCCGGCATTACGGCTACTGGCCTCGGCCAGCAGCCCGACCTCAACCCCCATCACCTCGGCCAGCGCCGCGGCGATCTCCGGCAGGTGCTCCGGGCTGTTGCGCATCCCCGGGTACATCACCGGCGCCATATCCGGCGAGTCGGTCTCCAGCACCACGCAATCCAGCGGCAGACGCGCCAGGGTCTTGCGCAGCCGCAACGCCTGTGGCCAGGTCGCCGCGCCGCCCAGGCCCAGCTTGAAGCCCAGCTTGAGGTACTCGCGCGCCTCTTCATAACTGCCGGCAAAGGCATGGATGATCCCCGCCCGCTGCGGTTTGTAGCGTTTGAGCGTGGCGATCACCTGGGCGTGGCTGCGGCGCACGTGCAGCAGCGCCGGCAGTTCGAAGTCGCAGGCCAGTTGCAGCTGGGCTTCGAACAACGCCTGCTGGCGCTGCGGGTCAAGTTCCGGCAGGTAGTAGTCCAGGCCGAACTCGCCCACCGCACACAGGCGCGGGTCGCCACGCAGGCGCTCCAGCCAGTCGCGCAGTTGCACCAGGTGCTCGGGGCGATGCTGGTCGAGGTAGACCGGGTGCAGGCCGAGTGCGGCGTACAGGCGCGAGTCACTGCAGGCCAGCTCCCATACGCGCTGGAAGTTGGCCTGGTACACCCCCAGCACCACCATCCGTTCCACCCCGCGCGCCGCCGCGTTGGCCAGCAGCTGCGGGCGGTCGGCGTCGAAGTCGGGGAAGTCGAGGTGGGTGTGGGTGTCGATCAGGCGCATGTCAGGCGCCCGGAATACGTTGCTTGAAGGTGCGACCGATGGCGTGCACGCCGGGCTCGTAGCGCTTCTCTTCGATGGCGGCCAGCGCCAGCTCCAGCGCGGTGGCGGCAATCAGGCCGTGCTGCTGGGCCATGGCGTTGACCGGCAGTGGCAGGAAGTCGAGCAACTGGTTGTCACCGAAGGTGCCCAGTTGCAGCTGGCGCGAATCGGCCGGGCGCGCCTGCAGGATGTCGAACACCCCTTGCAGCAGCACATAGGAGGTGGTCACCAGGGCGTCCGGCAGGCCGCCGTGCTCGGCGATCAGTTGCTGCATCAGGCGCTGGCCGCATTCGCGGCTGAACGCATCGCCCTGGTAGCGGCGCACTTCACCGGCATAGGCCTGCATGGCCTCGTCGAAGCCACCGGCGCGGGCCTGGCTCACCGACAGATCGGGGCGGGCGCCGATCAGTGCGATGCTTTGTGGGCGGGTGTTCAACAGGCTCTCGGCGAGCTGGCGGCTGGCGTCGCGGTCGTCGCTGATCACCGAGCAGAAGTGCGCCGGGTCCAGGCGCCGGTCGATGGCGATCACCGGCAGGCCCTTGTCCTGCAGCTCACGGTAGCTGTCGTCCTCGGGCGGCAGGCAGCTGGCGACGAACAGCGCATCGCAGCGGCGGGCGCGGAACAGTTGCTGCAACTGGTGCTCGCTGCCGGGCTGGTCGTCGCTGCTGGCGATCAGCAACTGGTAGCCACGGGCGCGGGCGCCCTGTTCCAGCTGCTTGGCGATGCGGGCGTAGCTGGGGTTCTCGAGGTCGGGGAGAATGAAGCCCAGGGTGCGGGTGTGCCGGCTGCGCAGGCCGGCGGCCTGCGGGTTGGGGGTGAAGCCATGGGCCTCGACCACCGCGCGCACGCGCTCGACGGTACTGTTGCTGATGCGCTGCTGCTCGGCCTTGCCATTGATGACGTAGCTGGCCGTGGTCACGGACACACCGGCCAGACGGGCGATATCGCTGAGTTTCACCGAATTTTCCTTGTTATTTCCGGGGCTGACTGCTTGCCTGACCGGGTAGTTTCACCCAAGCGCAGGCCCGCGCGCAGACGACCATTGTCGCAATTGTCCGACAGGATGGGGCTTTTTCGTCGGCAGATTATCGAGTAACGTGGCCGCTTGGTCAGATTAATCGTTTCAGCTTGGCTGATTTTTCCTGCTTGCCACATCCAGCCTGGCCACTTGCGCTGATCAATTGAACGGCTTTTGCCGGAAAAATCCACAACAATACCTCGGTACCCCACCTGGGCGCCGGAAAGGAGAAGGTCATGCTCGAGCTTGCCGTGGAGCAGATTGCCATGGGCCAGAAGGCTGCCGACAAAGGCGAGGCGTTGGCCTTGCTGGCCGCGCGGCTGATGGCCGACGGGCTGGTTGCCGAAGGCTATGTCGACGGCTTGCGCGCCCGTGAGGCGCAGGGCTCGACCTTCCTCGGCCAGGGCATCGCCATCCCCCATGGCACACCGCAGACCCGCGAGCTGGTGTTCGCCACCGGCGTGCGCCTGCTGCAGTTCCCCGAAGGGGTGGACTGGGGCGACGGGCAGATTGTGTACCTGGCCATCGGCATCGCCGCCCGTTCCGACGAACACCTGCGCCTGCTGCAACTGCTCACCCGCGCCCTCGGCGAGACCGACCTGGCCGAGGCCTTGCGCCGTGCCGGCAGTGCCGAGGCCTTGCTCAAGCTGTTGCAAGGCGCCCCCCAGGAACTGGCACTGGATGCGCAACTGGTCGGCCTCAACCTGGCCGCCGAAGACTTTGACGAACTGGCCTGGCGCGGTGCTCGCCTGTTGCAGCGCGCCGGCTGTGTCGACAGCGGTTTCGCCGCCGTGCTGCAACAGGCCGAACCGCTGCCCCTGGGCGAAGGCCTGTGGTGGCTGCACAGCGAGCGCCAGGTGCGCCAGCCTGGCCTGGCCTTCATCACCCCGCAAACACCCCTGCGTTACCGCGATCAGCCACTCAATGGCCTGTTCTGCCTGGCCAGCCTCGGTGCCGCACACCAGGCCTTGCTCGAACGCCTGTGCGAAGTGCTGATCGAAGGCCGCGGGCAGATGCTCTACCAGGCCACCAGCAGCCGCGCCGTGCTCGAAGTGCTCGGCGGTGAAGCGCCTGCCGACTGGCCCAGCGCCCGGGTGGCGCTGGCCAACCCCCATGGCTTGCATGCCCGCCCGGCCAAGGAACTGGCGCAACTGGCCAAAGGTTTCGAAGGCGAGATCCGCGTGCGTGTGCTCGACAGCGCCCAGCCTGCGGTTTCGGTCAAGAGCCTGAGCAAGCTGCTCAGCCTGGGCGCCCGGCGTGGCCAGGTGCTGGAGCTGATCGCTGAACCGAGCATCGCCAATGACGCGCTGCCGGTATTGCTGGCCGCCATCGAGCAAGGTCTTGGTGAGGAGGTGGAACCACTGCCGGCCGTTACCCAGCCTGTCGCCGAGGCCTGCGCGCAGGTGCTTGAGGCACCGCTGCCCGGCAGCACTGTCCAGGGCGTCGCGGCAGCCCCCGGGATTGCCAGCGGCCCGGCCTTTGTGCGGGTCGAGCGCGACATCGATTACCCCCTGCGAGGCGAGTCCCCTGCACAGGAACGCCTGAAGTTGCGCACCGCCGTTGCGGCGGTGCACGCCGAGCTGCAGGCCCTGGTGCAGCGCAGTGACAAGGCCATCGGCGAAATCTTCGTCACCCATCAAGAGATGCTCAGCGACCCGGCCCTGATGGACGAGGTCGAGCTGCGCCTGGCCCAGGGCGAAAGCGCCGCCGCCGCCTGGATGGCCGTGATTGACGCCGCCGCGCGCCAGCAGGAGGCCCTGCACGACACCCTGCTGGCCGAGCGCGCCGCCGACCTGCGCGACATCGGCCGGCGGGTGCTCGCCCAGCTGTGTGGTGTGCAGCAGGCCGCCGAGCCGACACAACCCTACGTGCTGGTGATGGCCGAAGTGGGCCCCTCGGACGTGGCGCGCCTGGACCCGGCACGGGTCGCCGGCATCGTTACCGCCCAAGGGGGCGCCACCGCCCACAGCGCCATCGTTGCCCGCGCCCTGGGCATCCCGGCGGTGGTCGGTGCCGGCGCGGCGATCCTGCTGCTCGACAGCGGCACGCCGCTGCTGCTCGACGGCCAGCGCGGGCGTGTCGCCATCGCCCCACCCGCCGATGAACTGCAACGCGCCCTGGCCGAACGCGACGCCCGCGAGCGGCGCTTGCAGATTGCCTGGGCCAACCGCCATGAACCGGCAGTGACCCGCGACGCCCACCGCGTCGAAGTGTGCGCCAACATCGGCGAAAGCAGCGGCATCGACAAGGTGGTGGAGCAGGGCGCCGAAGGCGTCGGCCTGCTGCGCACCGAGCTGATCTTCATGGCCCACCCGCAGGCCCCCGACGTGGCCACTCAGGAAGCCGAATACCGCCGCGTGCTCGACGGCCTGGGCGGGCGGCCACTGGTGGTGCGCACCCTCGACGTGGGCGGCGACAAGCCCTTGCCCTACTGGCCGATCGCGGCGGAAGACAACCCCTTCCTCGGCGTGCGCGGCGTACGCCTGACCCTGCAGCGCCCGCAGGTGATGGAAGAGCAACTGCGGGCCCTGCTGCGCGCGGCCGAAAATCGCCCGCTGCGGATCATGTTCCCCATGGTCGGGCAGGTGCACGAGTGGCGCGCCGCCAAGGCCATGGTCGAGCGCTTGCGCCTGGAGATCCCGGTGAGCGACCTGCAGGTCGGGATCATGGTCGAGGTGCCGTCCGCCGCGCTGCTGGCCCCACAGCTGGCGCGCGAAGTGGACTTCTTCAGCATCGGCACCAACGACCTCACCCAGTACACCCTGGCCATCGACCGCGGCCACCCGAGCCTCTCGGCCCAGGCCGACGGCCTGCACCCGGCCGTGCTCCAGCTGATCGACATGACCGTGCGCGCCGCCCACGCCGAAGGCAAGTGGGTGGGTATTTGCGGTGAGCTGGCGGCCGACCCGCAGGCGGTCGCGGTGTTGCTGGGGCTGGAGGTGGACGAGTTGAGCGTCGCCGCCCGCAGCATCCCCGAAGTCAAGGCACTGGTGCGCCAGGCCACCCTATCGACGGCCCGCGCCCTGGCGCGCGAGGCCCTGCAACAAGACAGCGCCGAAGCGGTCCGGGCGCTGGTGGAGCGTTACTGAAATGGCCAAGATCCTCACCCTTACCCTCAACCCGGCGCTGGACATCACCGTCAGCCTCGACCGCCTGCAAGCCGGTGCCGTCAACCGCAGCCAGGCCCAGCACAGCCATGCCGCCGGCAAGGGCCTGAACGTCGCCCAGGTGCTGGCCGACCTGGGCCACAGCGTCACCGTCGGTGGTTTCCTCGGCCAGGACAACCTGCAACCCTTCGAGGCGCTGATCGCCCAGCGCGGCTTTGCCGACTGCTTCGTCCGCGTGCCTGGCGAGACCCGCAGCAACATCAAGCTGGTCGAGGCCGACGGCCGGGTCACCGACATCAATGGCCAGGGCCCGCAGGTCGATGAGGCCGCCAGGAATGACCTGCTGCACCGCCTGGCGCAGGTAGCGCCGGGGCATGATGCGGTGGTGGTGGCCGGCAGCCTGCCACGGGGGATCAGCCCGGGCTGGCTGCGCGAGTTGCTGCAGATGCTCAAGGTGCAGGGCCTGAAAGTGGCCCTGGACAGCAGCGGAGAAGCCTTGCGCGCCGGCCTGCAGGCCGCGCCCTGGCTGGTCAAGCCGAACACTGACGAACTGGGTGAAGTGCTCGGCTTGCCAGTGGACGGCCTGGCACAGCAACGTGCCGCCGCCGACCAGTTGCTGGCCAGTGGTGTCGAGCACGTGGTGGTGTCCCAGGGCGAGCACGGCGTCACCTGGTTTGCCGCAGGCCTGGCGCTGCATGCCCAGCCACCGCAGGTGCGCATCGCCAGCACCGTGGGCGCCGGTGATTCACTGGTGGCAGGCATGGTCCATGGCCTGCTGCAGGGCGAAGCGCCCACAGCTACCTTGCGCCGCGCCACTGCGATCGCCGCCCAGGCGGTCACCCAGGTCGGTTTCGGCATCCACGACCGCGAGCAGTTGGCGCGCCTGGAAGCCGCCGTGCACCTGACAGAACAACAAGAGGGCTGCTGATGAACATTGCCATTGTCACCGCCTGCCCCAACGGCCAGGTGTCCAGCGTGCTCAGTGCGCGCCTGTTGGCCGCCGCCGCCCAGCGGCGCGGCTGGAGCACCAGCGTCGAAGTGCAGGAGGCCGAACACCCCGAGCGGCGCCTGTCGCCTGCGCAGATCGCCGAGGCCGACTGGGTGCTGGTGGTCAGCACCGGGCCGGTCGATCTGGCCCGTTTCGCCGGCAAGCGCCTGTACCAGAGCACGCCGGCCCAGGCCCTGGCCGACCGCGAAGGCTTTCTTGACGAAGCCGCCGCCAAGGCCCGGGTGCACGAGCAGCAATCCGCCCCCAGCGCGGCAGCCAGTACGCCGAAGTTTGTTGCGGTAACGGCTTGCCCGACAGGCGTTGCCCATACCTTCATGGCCGCCGAGGCGTTGCAGCAGGCCGCTCAGGCCCTGGGCTACACGCTGACCGTGGAAACCCAAGGCTCGGTAGGCGCCCGCAACCCATTGCCGGCCGAGGCCATCGCCGCCGCCGACGTGGTGCTGCTGGCCGCCGACATCGAAGTGCCCACCGCGCGCTTCGCCGGCAAGCGCATCTACCGCTGCGGTACCGGCATCGCCCTCAAGCAGGCCCGCGCCACCCTGGACAAGGCCCTGGCCGAAGGCAAGATGGAAAGCGCCGCTGATGCCGCCAGCACCGCGCAAAAAACCGAGAAGACCGGCGTCTACAAACACCTGCTGACCGGCGTGTCGTTCATGCTGCCGATGGTGGTGGCCGGCGGCTTGCTGATCGCCCTGTCGTTCGTGTTCGGCATCGAGGCCTACAAGGAACCCGGCACGTTGCCAGCGGCATTGATGCAGATCGGCGGCGACGCGGCGTTCAAACTGATGGTGCCGCTGCTGGCCGGCTACATCGCCTGGTCCATCGCCGACCGCCCGGGCCTGGCGCCGGGGATGATCGGCGGCCTGCTGGCCGGCACCCTCGGCGCAGGCTTCATCGGCGGCATCGTCGCCGGCTTTCTTGCCGGTTACAGCGCCAAGGCCATCGCCCGCTGGGTGAACCTGCCCAGCAGCCTCGAAGCGCTCAAGCCGATTCTGATCATCCCGCTGCTGGCCAGCCTGTTCACCGGGCTGGTGATGATCTACGTGGTCGGCCAGCCGGTGGCGGCCATGCTCGCAGGCCTCACGCACTTCCTCGACAGCATGGGCACCACCAACGCCATCCTGCTCGGGCTGCTGCTCGGCGGCATGATGTGCGTCGACCTGGGTGGCCCGATCAACAAGGCCGCCTATGCGTTTTCGGTGGGTTTGCTGGCCTCGTCCAGCTACGCGCCGATGGCGGCGACCATGGCGGCCGGCATGGTGCCGCCGATCGGCCTGGGCATCGCCACCTTCCTCGCCCGTCGCAAGTTCGCCCAGAGCGAGCGCGAGGCCGGCAAGGCGGCGCTGGCGCTGGGCCTGTGCTTCATCTCTGAAGGCGCCATCCCGTTCGCCGCCAAGGACCCGCTGCGGGTGATCCCGGCGAGCATCGCCGGCGGGGCCTTGACCGGCGCGCTGTCGATGTACTTCGGCTGCAAGCTGATGGCCCCGCACGGCGGGCTGTTCGTGCTGCTGATCCCCAATGCCATCAACCACGCGTTGCTGTACCTGCTGGCGATCCTGGCAGGGAGCCTGGTGACGGCGGTGGTGTATGCGGTGATCAAGAAGGGCGAGCAGGTGGAGATGGTGGTGGCGCCGGCCAAGGGCTAGCGCCC
>NZ_JBOBDM010000110.1:0-7210 GCF_050586605.1 Pseudomonas sp. ES1
GCAGGAAATCTTCCGGCGAACGCGCCACGTCCTGCGGCACCACCACCAGCTTGCCGCCGTACAGCAGCGCACCGAAGATTTCCCAGACCGAGAAGTCGAAGGCGTACGAGTGGAACAGGCTCCACACATCTGTCTGGTCGAAGCCGAACCAGCTTTCGGTGGCCTCGAACAGGCGCACCACGTTGTGGTGGGCCAGCAGCGCGCCTTTCGGCTTACCGGTCGAACCGGAGGTGTAGATGATGTAGGCCAGGTTGCCTGGGACCACGTTTTGTTCAGGGTTGTGCTGCGGATAGCCATCCAGCGGGGTGTCCAGCAGCAAGGCCGGCACGCCGGGGAAGCGCCCTTGCAGCGAGGCCTGGGTCAGCAATACGGCAATGCCGCTGTCCTCGACCATGAAGCCCAGACGTTCCTGCGGGTAGATCGGGTCCAGCGGCACATAGGCGCCGCCAGCCTTGAGGATGGCCACGATCGCCACCACCATCGGCAGGCCGCGCTCGACTGCAAGACCGACACGCACCTCAGGACCAACGCCCTGGGCGATCAGGTAATGAGCCAGCTGGTTGGCTTGGCTGTTGAGCTCGTCGTAGCTCAGGCGCTGGTCCTGGAACACCACGGCTGTGGCGTCCGGTACGCGAGCGGCCTGGGTTTCGATCAGTTGGTGCAAGCAGGCCTGGGCCGGGAAATCGCGGGCCTCGGCGTTCCATTCGGCAAACTGCGCCAGGCGCTGGGCCTCGCCCAGCATGTCCAGCTCGGCGCACGGGCGCTGGGCCTGGTCGAGCATGGCCAGCAGCAGGTTGCGCCAGTGTTCGCCGATGCGCGCGATGGCGGCCTCGTCGAAGTGGCTGCGGGCGTAGCTGTACTGCACGTTGAGCTGGTCGCCGGCGGCGATCACCAGGGTCAGCGGGTAGTGGGTCTGCTCCTGGCTGGCCACCGCGCCGAAGCGCAGTTCCTGGGGCGCTTCCTGCTCCAGGGCTTCGGACACCGGGTAGTTCTCGAACACCATGATGCTGTCGAACAGCGCTTCACCGCCGGTACCGGCCCAGCGTTGCACCTGGGCCAGCGGCGTGTGTTCCTGCTCGCGCAGGGCCAGGTTGCGCGCCTGCACCGCCTGCAGCCAGTCGCCCACCGACTGCTGCGCCTGCGGGCTGGCGATCACTGGCAGGGTGTTGATGAACAGGCCGATCTGCTGCTCGATGCCGGCCAGCGCGGCCGGGCGCCCCGACACGGTGGCGCCGAAGGTCACGCAGGCCTGGCCGGTGTAGCGCTGCAACAGCAGTAGCCAAGCGGCCTGCAGCAGGGTGTTGAGGGTGACTTTCTGCTGCCGGGCGAAGGTGCCCAGGCGTGCGGTCAGGGCCGCATCGAAGGCCTGGCGAGTATCGCCGTAGCCACTGCCGCGCACGCTGCCCGATTGGCTCTCGGCCAGCCGGGTCGGCTCGTCCAGGTCCTGCAACTGGCCTTTCCAGAAGGTCTCGCTGGCCTGGGCGTCCTGGGCCTGCAGCCAGGCGATGTAGTCCTGGTAACGGCCCGCCCCGCGCTCGGGTTCGATGCCGGCGTAGCGCTGCATCACTTCGCCGAGCAACTGCGAGTTGCTCCAGCCGTCCATCAGGATGTGGTGGTGGGTGTAGATCAGCTCGAAGCGCTGCTCGGCCACCTGTACCACTTGCAGGCGCAACAGCGGCGCCCGGGCCAGGTCGAAACCGGCCAGGCGCTCGGCCTCGGCCAGCGCCGCCAGGGCCTCGGCCTGGTCGTCGCGGCCACGCCAGTCATGCACGCTGAACGGCATGCGTGCCTGCTTGTAGACCACCTGCAACGGCTGCTCGATTGCACCCTGCCAAAGGAAGCCGCTGCGCAGGATGTCCTGGGCGTCGACGGCGGCCTGCCAGGCCTGCTCGAAGCGCTGCGGGTCGAGGCCTTCGACCCCCAGGCGCATCTGGTTGATGTAGTCGCCGGCGTTCTGCTCGTACAGGGTGTGGAACAGCATGCCCTGCTGCATCGGTGACAGTGGGTAGAGGTCGGCGACCTCGGCGGCGTCCAGCGCCAGGGCGTCCAGCTGGGCCTGGGTCAGGCGTGCCAGGGGGAAGTCCGACGGGGTCAGGCCGCGCTGGCCGTCCTCGCAGCAATGCTCGACCAGCGCAGCCAGTTCGGCACTGTATTCGGCCGCCAGGCGCTCGATGGTGGCGCTGTCGAACATCTCGTGGCTGAAGGTCCAGCCCAGGGTCAGCTCGCCGTCGAACACCTGGCCATTGAGGCTGAGCCAGTTGCCCAGCGGCGCGTCGGCATCCTGGTCGGCACCGGCGGCCTCGCCCGAAGGGGCAAACAGGCCGTCATCCTCGGTGAAGCTGGCATCGAACTGGCCCAGGTAGTTGAAGGTGATGCGCGGTACCGGCAGCGCCGCCAGGGCGTCGCGCACCGCTGGCTCGCCGAGGTAGCGCAGCACGCCGAAGCCCAGGCCCTTGTCGGGGATGGCGCGCAATTGTTCCTTGACCTGCTTGATCGAGCCTTCCAGGCTCGCCGCCGGGGTCAGGCGCACCGGGTACAGGCTGGTGAACCAACCCACGGTACGGGTCAGGTCTATGTCGTCGAACAGGTCTTCGCGACCATGCCCTTCCAGTTGCACCAGCACCGACGGCTGGCCGCTCCAGCGCGCGATGACGCGGGCCAGGGCGGTCAGCAGCAGGTCGTTGATCTGGGTGCGGTAGGCCGCCGGCGCCACTTGCAGCAGTTGGCGGGTCAGTGCCTTGTCGAGCTGGCTGTTGACCGTGCGCGCATGGCGGTTGCTCAACCCACCGTCGGGGTTGTCGCAGGGCAGCAGCGGGCTGGCATCGGCCAGCTGGTCACGCCAGAACTCAAGCTGGCTGTCGCGCAGTTGCGCGGCATGGGCCTGCAGCCGCGCCGCCCAGGCCTGCACCGAGCTGGTCTTGGCCGGCAAGCTCACGGCCTGGCCCTGGGCCAGTTGGTTGTAGGCGCTCTGCAGGTCCTCGAAGAGGATCCGCCAGGACACCCCGTCCACCGCCAGGTGGTGGATCACCAGCAGCAGGCGCTGGCCGCCGTCGGGCACCTGCGCCAGCACGGCGCGCAGCAAAGGGCCGGCGGCCAGGTCGAGCGAGGCCTGGGCCTGGTTGCCCAGGGCCTCCAGCTCGTCGATATGGTTCAGCTCGGCCTGCCACAGCAGGGCCTGGCCCTGGCGCTCGGCGAAGTCGGCGCGCCATTGGCCGTCGACTTGGCTGAAGCTCAGGCGCAAGGCGTCATGGTGGCCGACCAGCGCTTGCAGGGCCTGCTCCAGCAGCGCGCCTTGCAGCACGCTGGACGGCTGCAGCAGCACCGACTGGTTCCAATGCTGCGGGCGCGCCAGGTCCATCTCGAAGAACACTTGCTGGAACGGCAGCAACAGGGCCTGGCCACGGGCCGGCCCCTGCTCGCCCGCCGGGGCCTGTTCGCCCAGGCGGGCGACGCTGGCCAGGCTCTGCACGGTCTGGTGCTGGAACAGCTCCTTGGGGGTGAAACGGATACCGGCCTGGCGGGCGCGGCTGACCACCTGGATGGAGATGATCGAGTCGCCGCCCAGTTCGAAGAAGTTGTCGCTGACACCGATGCGCTCACGCTTGAGCACATCCTCCCAGACGCTGACCAAGCGCGCTTCCAGCTCGCTGCGCGGCGCCAGGTACTCGCGTTGCTGGGCCTGGGCATCGGGCTTGGGCAGGGCGCGGCGTTCGAGCTTGCCGTTGGGGCTCAGGGGCATCTGCGCGAGGAACATCCACTGGGCCGGCACCATGTAGTCCGGCACCTCCAGCGCCAGGCGCGCCTTCAGGCGGTCGCGCAGGGCATTGCCGCCCTCCTCGCCGTCCACGGCCACCACATAGGCGACCAGTTGCTGGCCATGGCCCAGGTCCAGTGCCAGCACCACGGCCTCGCGTACTTCGTCCAGTGCCATCAGCCGCGCTTCGATCTCGCCCAGCTCGATGCGCAGGCCGCGGATCTTCACCTGGTGGTCGATTCGCCCGGCGTATTCGATGACGCCATCGGCGCGGTAGCGGGCCAGGTCGCCGGTGCGGTACAGGCGCTGGCCGTCGCCGAACGGGCTGGTCATGAAGCGCTCGGCGGTCAGCCCCGGGCGACGGTGATAGCCGCGGGCCAGGCCTTCGCCGCCCAGGAACAGCTCACCGATCACGCCCTGGGGCACCGGCTCCAGCTCGCCGTCGAGCACATAGGTGTGCAGGTTGGCGATCGGCTGGCCGATCGGCACGCTGTCACGGCCTTCCTCGCGGCAGGTCCAGTGGGTGACGTCGATCGCCGCCTCGGTGGGGCCGTACAGGTTGTACAGGCCCGCCGTTGGCAGCTTGGCGAACACCTGCCGCTGGGCTTCGACCGGCAACGCCTCGCCGCTGCAGACGATGCGCGACAGGCTGGTGCAGCTGGCGACCTGCTCATCGAGCAGGAACACCTGCAGCATCGAGGGCACGAAGTGCAGCGTGGTCACTTGATGTTCATTGATCAGCGCCACCAGGCGCGCCGGGTCCTTGTGGTCGCCAGGGCCGGCCACCGCCAGGCGCGCGCCGGTCATCAGCGGCCAGAAGAACTCCCACACCGACACGTCGAAGCTGAACGGGGTCTTCTGCAGCACCGTGTCGCCGGCGCCCAGGCCGTAGGCCTGCTGCATCCAGCACAGGCGGTTGGTCAGGGCGCTGTGGCGGTTGCCGGCGCCCTTGGGCTTGCCGGTGGAGCCGGAGGTGTAGATCACATAGGCCAGTTGCTCGGGGACGATGGTCAGCCCCAGGTCATCGGCGCTGTGGCTGTCGAAGCCGGTGGCGCCGGGGGCCAGCGCCAGGGCGCGGACATGCTCCGGCAGCGGCAGGCGCTCGACCACGCCCGGCTGGCTCAGCAGCAGTTCGATGCCGCTGTCCTCGATCATGTAGGCCAGGCGGTCTTCGGGGTAGTCCGGGTCCAGCGGCACATAGGCGCCGCCGGCCTTGATCACCGCCAGCAAGGCCACGACCATCTCCAGGCTGCGCTCCATGGCCACGCCGACCAGGCCGTCGCAACCGATGCCCTGCGCCACCAGCCAGCGGGCCAGCTGGTTGGCCCGGGCATTGAGTTCGGCATAGCTGAGGGTCTGCTCGCCGAACACCAGCGCCGGCGCCTGCGGCGTGCGTGCCACCTGGGCTTCGATCAGGTCGCGGATGCTGCTGTGCAGCGGGTAGTCGACGGCGGTGGCGTTCCAGCCTTGCAGCTGTTGCGCGCGCTCGGCGGCCTCCAGCAACGGCAGGTCGACCACGCGCTGGGCGGCGTCGGCGACCAGCGCCTGCAGCAGGTTGACCCAGTGCCCGGCCATGCGCGCGATGGTCTCGGCGCTGAACAGGTCAGTGGCGTAGGTGAAGCTGGCGGCCAGGCCATCGTCACCTTCGAAGGTGTCCAGGCTCAGGTCCAGCTGGGCGTTGCGGCTCTCCCACTCCAGGCTCTCGACCGCCAGGCCCTGGCCGCCCGCCTGCGCCTGGGCGCCGGGGTTGCGGGCCTGGCGCTGGTGGTTGAACAGCACCTGGAACAGCGGGTTGTGGCTGAGGCTGCGCTCAGGCTGCAGGGCCTCGACCAGTTGCTCGAACGGCAGCTCCTGGTGCGCCTGGGCGGCGATCACCGAGGCCTTGACCTGTTGCAGCAAGGTGCTGAACGGCGGCGCGCTGTCGAAGTCGGCCGAGAGGATCTGGGTGTTGACGAAGAAGCCAATCAGGTTCTCGGTTTCGACCCGGTTGCGGTTGGCGGTGGGTACGCCGACACGGATGCGCGCTTGGCCGCTGTAGCGGTGCAGCAGAGTCTGGAACGACGCCAGCAGCAGCATGAACAGGGTCACGTCGTGGGCCCTGGCCAGGGCGTTCAGGGCGCCATGCAGGCCTTCGGGCAGGCGGATCTCGCAGCGGGCGCCGCGCAGGCTCTGTTCGGCCGGGCGCGGGAAGTCGGTAGGCAGTTCGAGGATGCCATGGTCGCTGCCCAGGGCCTGGGTCCAGTAGTCGAGTTGGCGCTCACGCTCGCCGGCCTCCAGCCAGCGGCGTTGCCACACGGCGTAGTCGGCGTACTGGATCGGCAACGCCGCCAGCGGCGGCTCTACACCGGCCAGGCGGCCTTCGTAGAGGGCAATCAGTTCGGCGACCATGATCTGCAGCGAGCGACCGTCACCGATGATGTGGTGCTGGCTGACCACCAGCACGTGATCCTCGGCGGCCAGGCGCAGCACTTCGGCGCGCAGCAGCGGCCCCTGCTCGAGGTCGAACGGCTGGGCAACCTGGGCCTGGACGAAGGCCTTGATTGCCACCTGCGCCTGGGCCTCGTCCAGCCCCGGCTGCTCATGCAGGCCAACCTGCAGCTGCAGCTCGGGCAGTACCTGCTGGCTAGGCAGGCCGTCGACCTGGATGAAACGGGTACGCAGCGCCTCATGGCGCGCGATCAGGGCGTTGAAGGCGTGGGCCAGGGCGTCCAGGTCCAGGGCGCCGCGCAGGCGCAGGGCCATCGGCAGCACATAGGCGCTGCCCTGCGGGTCGAGCTGCCAGAGGAACCACTGGCGCTCCTGGGCGAAGGACAGCGGCAGCACCTCGAAGTCGCCACGGGTCTCGGGGATCGGCAGGTTGGCCGGGGTGATGCCCTCCTGGGCCATCTGCTCCAGGTACAGCCGGCGCTTTTCCAGCGGCAGGTTGATGAAACGCTTGGCGATACGGCTTGCGACATTCAGATCCATCACACGTCCTCCATTTCGTCGAGCAGCGCTTCGAGGCGGCTGAGGCGCGATTCATCCACCGGTGCGGCATCTGCCGCGAGGTGTTCGACGAAATCCTTGAGAAGCGGTTGCTGGAAGATCAGTTGAGGAGTCAATTTCATGCCGAGCTCAAGTTGAATACGGGAAACGACGGTCACCACCAGCAGTGAGTGGCCGCCCAGTTCAAAGAAGTTGTCGTTCAGGCCGATGCGCTCCAGGCCCAGCACGTCCTGCCAGATGGCGGCGATGCGCTGTTCCAGCTCGCTTTGCGGCGCCACGTAGGCTTGCTGCTGGGCCCGTGCATCCGGCGCCGGCAGCGCCTTGCGGTCGAGCTTGCCGTTGGGCGTCAGCGGCAGCTGCGCCAGGTACACCAGGAAGCTCGGCACCATGTACTCCGGCAGCACTTCGCGCAGCGCAGCCTTGAGCACTTCAGGCTGCTCCTGCTCGGCGGCCACGTAGGCCACCAGCTGG
>NZ_JBOBDM010000111.1:0-7192 GCF_050586605.1 Pseudomonas sp. ES1
CGCTGCACTGGAAGATCCATACTGAAACATCACGAATCATCTCAATCCGCATTCTCGCTTTTGTGTCGAACCCTGCGCGTCTTAGGCTATCCAACCCTGGAGCGCGCCTTTTCGTACGGAGGTGAAGCATGAATCCCACACTGCGAGCCCTGGCCATTGGCCTGCTGCTGAGCCTGCCGCTGCAGGCCGCTGCCGTTGCGCCCATGCAATTGGCCGCCAGCGACAGTAACAACCCCTACAACAGCCCGATCCAGCGCGGCAACCCCAATAGCCGCCAGGGCAGCGTGCCCGCCACCCCTCCGGTGCGCGGCCCATCCACCCAGCCCAACCCGCGCCCGCCGACCCTCGACAACCGTGGCATCGGTAACGGCGACAACCTGCGCCGCGAGCAGCGTGCGCCCAACCTGGAACCCACCCGGCCAGCGCGCGATTCGCTACGCGTGCCCTGAGCCCCCTCGAAGGATACGAGCATGACGCCACGCACCTGGTTGACCACCCTGGCCGCCGCCAGCCTGTTTCCCCTGCTGGCTCACGCCGCCGCGGAGCAACAGTTTCCCAGTGAACAAGGCCAGCTGACCGTCAGCACCGTTGCCGACGGCCTGCGTAACCCCTGGGCCCTGGCCTTCCTGCCAGGTGGCACGGACATGCTGGTGACCGAGCGCCCCGGCAACCTGCGCATCGTCAATGCCGAAGGCAAGGTAGGCCCGCCGCTGTCCGGTGTGCCCAAGGTCTGGGCCGAAGGGCAGGGCGGGCTGCTCGATGTGGCGTTGTCACCTGACTTCGCCAAGGACCATACGATTTACCTGTCGTTCGCCGAAGAAGGCGCCGACGGCAAGGCCGGCACGGCGGTGGGCCGTGGCCAGCTGTCGCCGGACAGGGCCCGGCTGGAGAACTTCACGGTGATCTTCCGCCAGCAGCCCAAGCTGTCCGTAGGCAACCACTTCGGCTCGCGCCTGGTGTTCGATCGCGACGGCTATCTGTTCGTTGCCCTGGGCGAGAACAACCAGCGCCCCACCGCGCAGGACCTGGACAAGCTGCAAGGCAAGATCGTGCGCATCCTCCCCGACGGCAAAGTGCCCAAGGACAACCCCTTCGTCGGCCGCGACAAGGCGCGCCCGGAAATCTGGTCGTTGGGCCACCGCAACCAGCAAGGCGCCGCACTCAACCTCTGGACCGGCAAGCTGTGGACCCACGAGCACGGCCCGCGCGGCGGCGACGAGATCAACATCCCGGAGCCCGGCAAGAACTACGGCTGGCCGCTCGCCACCCACGGCATCAACTACTCGTTGTTGCCGATCCCCGAGGCCAAGGGCAAGCATGTCGATGGCATGGTCGACCCGCACCATGTGTGGGAGAAGTCGCCCGGCATCAGCGGCATGGCCTTCTACGACAGCCCGAGGTTCAAAGCCTGGGACCACAACCTGTTCATCGGCGCGTTGGCCACCCAGGAGCTGATCCGCTTGCAGCTCAAGGGGGACAAGGTGGTGCATGAAGAACGCTTGCTGGGGGAGCTGAAGGCACGCATCCGCGATGTGCGGGTGGGGCCGGATGGCTACCTGTATGTGCTGACCGATGACAAGGATGGTGCCTTGTTGAAGGTGGGGTTGGAGCAAGGTTGACGGACCTGGTTGACTGAGCTGGCCCTATCGCTGGCAAGCCAGCTCCCACAGGATTGCCTATGCCATGAGCTCAGCGCGAACCCGGTGGGAGCTGGCTTGCCAGCGATAGGGCCGAAACTGTCGTAACATGCCCGGCATGACCCCCGACTCCCTCTACCACCAGGCCCTCGACGACCGTGGCTTCGTCCCCGACCCGGCCCAGGCCGCCGCTGTCGCCGCCCTGCAGGGCTGTTTCGACGCCTTGCACCAGCACCAACCCACCCAGGGCCTCTACCTCTGGGGCCCGGTCGGCCGTGGCAAGACCTGGCTGATGGACCTGTTCCACCGGTGCCTCGAGGTTCCGGCCAGGCGCCAGCACTTCCACCATTTCATGGCCTGGGTCCACCAGCGGCTGTTCCAGCTCAATGGCACGGCCGACCCACTCAGGGCCCTGGCCAGCGGCCTGGCCGAAGAAATCCGGGTGCTGTGCTTCGACGAACTGTTCGTCAGCGATATTGGCGATGCGATCATTCTCGGCCGCCTGTTCCAGGTGCTGTTCGACCACGGTGTGATCATCGTCGCCACCTCCAACCAGCCGCCTGCGCAGCTCTACCGCGATGGTTTCAACCGCGAGCGCTTCCTCCCGGCCATCGCCGCCATCGAACGGCATATGCAGGTATTGGCGGTAGCCGGCGAGCAGGACCACCGCCTGCATCCGGGCGCCGAGCGGCAGCGTTACTGGGTTGTCGAACCCGGGCAGCCAAGCGCTCTCGAATCCGTGTTTCGCCAGTTGAGCCCAGAGGCGCTTGGCAGCGATCAGCCGTTGCAGGTTGGCTCCCGGCAGATCCGTACGCTGCGTCATAGCCAGCACGCGCTCTGGTGCCATTTCAGCGACCTGTGCGAGCAGCCCCTGGCGGCGATGGATTTCATGGCCCTGTGCGACCGCTTCCCGGCGATCCTGGTCAGTGGCATCCCGGCCCTCGGTGGCGTACAGCAGGTAGGGCGCATTGCCCGCGGCACCGAAGATGGCGCCGCGCGCGTCGAGGCCGGTGATCGTGTGCTGCCGACGCTGGCGCCCAAGGATGACAGCGTGCGCCGCTTCATCGCCTTGGTCGACGAATGCTATGACCGGCGGGTGGCGCTGTACCTGGAAGCTGAGGTTCCCCTGGATGCGCTCTACACTCAAGGGTATCTGGCGTTCCCGTACCAACGGACCCTGAGCCGGCTGCGGGAGATGCAACTGCAACGCTTCGCCTGAAGGAGCCGACCATGCAGCCACTGTCGCAACACTTGCTGACCCAGGCCTACAACAATGGCTGGGCCAACCACCGTTTGTACAAGGCCTGCCTGCAACTGAGCCACGATGAGTTCGTCGCCCCGCGGTGCAGTTTCTTCCCTTCGATCAAGGCCACCCTCAATCACTTGCTGACGGTGGACTGGTTCTACCTCGATGCGCTGGAGTGCGAGCAGCGCGGCGAGGCGCCCGACCCGGATGGCGAGCGCTTCTTCCAGCCCGAGCAACCCTTCGTCACCTGCAGCGACCTGCAGGCGCAGCAGGCCCAGGCCGACCAGCGGCTGATCAGCTATTGCCGGCAGTTGAGCGATGACCAGTTGGCGCGCTATGTGAGCCTCGTGCGCCCTGAGCGGGTGCAGCGTGAGCAGCGTCTGCGGGTGTTGGCGCACCTGTTCGAGCACCAGATCCATCACCGCGGGCAGGTGCACGCCATGCTCAGCGATACGACAGTGAAGCCACCGCAACTGGATGAGTTCTTCTGCGAGGAGGAGGCCGGCTTGCGGGCGGATGATTTCGCCGAGTTGGGTTGGAGCGAAGAGCTGGTCTGGCCCAAGTGAACGGGAGCCGCTCTGTTCTGGATGCCGGTCAGTGAACGGTGTTATGCGCTGTGAAACCAGCCCAGGGTAATCATCGCCACTACGATGTAGCGCCCGCCCTTGGCCAGGGTGACCAGCAGCAGGAAACGCCAGAAGGGTTCACGCATGATCCCGGCGATCAGCGTGAGCGGGTCGCCGATCACCGGCATCCAGCTCAGCAGCAGCGACCACTGCCCCCAGCGCTGGTAGCGCTGCTGTGCGCGCTCGAGCTGGCTGGCGCTGAACGGGAACCAGCGCTTGTCGCGCAGGTGCTCGATGGCCCGGCCCAGCAGCCAGTTGACGACAGAGCCCAGCACATTGCCCAGGGTGGCGATCAGCAGCAGGATGGCCCAGGCCTCGGGCTCGCGCAGCAACAGGCCGACCAGCACGGCTTCCGATTGCAGCGGCAGCAGCGTGGCGGCGCCGAAGGCGCTGAAGAACAGCGCCCAGAGGCTGAGCATCAGTAGTTGGCGACCACGGTGTCCTGGCCGTCGCGGGTGACCCCGATGACCTGGTAGGCATCCTTGTGGTCACCCATTTCCATGCCCGGCGAGCCCATGGGCATGCCGGGGACGGCGAGGCCCTTGAGGTCGTCGCGCTTGGCCAGCAGGCGCACCTGTTCGGCCGGCACATGGCCTTCGACGAACTTGCCGTTGATCACGCCGGTATGGCACGACGCCAAGCGCGGCGCCACGCCCAGGCGCTGCTTGACCGCGCTCATGTTCGGTTCGACGTGGTCATTGACGGTGAAGCCGTTATCGCTCAGGTGCTTGATCCATTCCTTGCAGCAGCCGCAGTTGGGATCGCGGTACACATCGATGGTTTCGCCAGCCTGGGCCAGGCCGGTGACGGCCAGCAGGCCGAGGGTGAGCAGGTGTTTGCGCAGCATGGTGAAACTCCTGTGAAACAAATACATCGTGTTGATCGGTGCGCACTACTGGCCCTGTGGGAGCGCGCTAACCTCGAGGCAAGCATCGTACCTGTGGGAGCTGGCTTGCCAGCGATGAGGCCAGCATTGACAACATAAAGCAGTTGCTCCCACAGGGCCGGAGTTCAGCCTCAAAAGCGTAATCGAACCCCGGCCACTAGTCTGGTCTGGCCAATGTCTTCGCCATCTTCCCGGGCCTGATCGGCACGGTTGCCGTGCAGGCGGTTGAAGCTGACCCCGACGTAGGGCGCAAAGCCGCGGCTGATTTCGTAGCGCAGGCGCAGGCCCACTTCGCTTTCGGCCAGGCCCGAGCCCTGTTCGCGGCCAGCGTCGTTGCGCCCGAAGAAGTTGGCTTCGACGGTCGGTTCGAGGACCCAGCGATTGGTCAGCAGCATAGCGTAACCGGCCTCCAGGCGCAGCGCGGTCTGCTGTCGCTCGCCGGCGTAGGCGGTGGCTTCCAGTTCCAGGCCGTAAAGCGGCGTGCCCTGGATGCCGAAGGCCGCCCAGCTCTGGCCGCTGGCGGGCTTGAAGTCCTGGCGCACGCCGCCGACCAGCTCCCACCAGGGGCTGATGGCATGCCCCCAAAGGGCCTGCAGCTCGGCTTTGTGGGTCTTGCCCTGTTCACGCTCGCCCTCGGTGCGCAGCCACAGGCGGTCGATGTCGCCGCCCACCCAGGCCGTGGCGTTCCAGTTCAGCGCGCTGCTGCTCTCGAAGTTCTGGTACTCCAGTTGGTCGACGATCACTGCCCAGTTGATGGCGCGGTCGTGTACCTGGTGGCCGGGCAGCGGCGGGAAGGCGGCGCGGCGGTCGGCGTCGGTGATCACGGGCAACGGGGTGCGGGGTTGGGTGCTGGCGGGCGCGCCGTGATTCATCTGGCCATGGTCCATCTTGCCGTGGTCCATGGGCATGGCAGCGTGGTTCATCTGCCCGTGGTCCATGGGCATGGCGCCATGGTTCATGTGTTCCATCCCGGCGGCCAGCGCCCGCTCGCTGGCCAGCAGGGCGAACAGGGCGACGCCGGTGGCAATGCGGCGGTTGGTCATCTCATTCATCGACGCGTACCTCGCGGAACATGCCGGTCTCCATGTGGTAGAGCAGGTGGCAGTGGTAGGCCCAGCGGCCCAGGGCATCGGCTGTGACGCGGTAACTGCGGCGGCTGCCCGGCGGCATGTCGAGGGTGTGCTTGCGCACCAGGAAGCGCCCCTGTTCATCCTCAAGGTCGCTCCACATGCCGTGCAGGTGGATGGGGTGGGTCATCATGGTGTCGTTGACCAGGGTGATGCGCACCCGCTCGCCGTACTTCAGGCGCAAGGGTTCGGCGTCGCTGAACTTGATGCCGTCGAACGACCAGGCGAAGCGCTCCATGTGCCCGGTCAGGTGCAGCTCGATATCCCGTGACGGTTCGCGGCCGTCCGGGTCGGGGTAGGGGCTGCGCAGGTCGGCGTAGGTCAGCACCCGGCGGCCGTTGTCGCGCAGGCCCAGGCCCGGGTCGGAAAGATTGGGCCGCGGGGCCATGGTCTGCATGTCCACCAGCGGGTTGTCGGTTTCGCTGGCAGGGTGCTGCTGCATGCCCGACATGCCCGACATGGCTGAATGGTCCATGCCTGCCATGCTGCCGTGGTCCATGCCGGCCATATTTGAATGATCCATCCCACCCATCCCGCCATGGCCCATGTCATCCATGGTCAATACCGGGCGCGGATCGGGCGCGGGCACCGGTGCCTGCAGCCCGGCGGCGCGGGCCAGGGTGCCGCGGGCGTAGCCGGTGCGGTCCATGCTCTGGGCATACAGGGTGTAGGCCGGCAAGTCGCCTACGGTCACCAGCACGTCATAGGTCTCGGCCACGGCGATGCGCAGCTCGTCAACCGTCACTGGGGTGATCGGCAGGCCGTCGGCGGCAATCACCGTCAGTTGCAAACCAGGGATGCGGAAGTCGAAGTAGGTCATCGCCGAGGCGTTGATCAGGCGCAGGCGCACGGTTTCGCCGGGCTGGAACAGGCAGGTGAAGTTGCCGTCCGGCGGCTGGCCGTTGAGCAGGTAGGTGTAGCTGGTAGCGCTGATGTCGGCCAGGTCGGTCGGGCTCATGCGCATCTTGGCCCAGGCCCAGCGATTGTCTGCCGCGTTGGCGAAACCCTGGTCTGCCACATCGTCGATGAAATCGCCGACCGTGCGCTTGTTGTAGTTGAAGGCGTCCGACTGCTTCTTCAGCGTCGCCATCAGCGCTTGCGGCGCCTGGTCCGACCAGTCGCTGAGCAGCAGCACATGGTCGCGCTGGTACTGATGCGGCTCGGGTTCGCGCGGCTCGATGACGATGGCGCCGTACACCCCGGCCTGCTCCTGCAGCCCGGAATGGCTGTGGTACCAGTAGGTGCCACTCTGCTTCAGGGTGAACTGGTACAGGTAGTCGCCGCCCGGTTCGATGCCGGCGAAGCTCAGGCCCGGCACGCCGTCCATGTTGGCCGGCAGGATGATGCCGTGCCAATGGATCGAGGTGTCCTGGTCCAGGCGGTTGCGCACCCGCAGGGTCACGGTGTCGCCTTCGCGCCAGCGCAATTGCGGGCCGGGCAGGCTGCCATTGATGGTCAGCGCGGTGCGTGGCTTGCCGGTGATGTTGACCGGGGTCTGGCCGATGAACAGCTCGAACTGCTGGCCGCTCAGGTCGTGCAGCGGCAGGCGGCCCTCGGCGGCCTGGGCCAGCGGGCGCCACAGGCCGAGGCCGGCCAGGGCGGTGGCGGCGCCCAGGCCCTTGACGAAGGTGCGGCGGGTGGGGGTAGGTGGCATGGCGTGGTCTCGGTGG
>NZ_JBOBDM010000112.1:0-7128 GCF_050586605.1 Pseudomonas sp. ES1
ACTGCCATGCAGCTGGTGAATCTGCCGACGCTGCTTCTTGTTCGGCCGCCCGTCGGTGGTCACGCCCATCGCCCCTGCCTTGCGCAGCTCGGCCGCCTGCTCGCGGCGCTTCACGCTCTCGGCGGTTTCTTCATACAACGTCTGCGCCTCAGGCGCGCCACGGCGTACCGCCGACAACGCCTTGACCACCACGGTGCGCTCGTCGAAGCCGGTGCGCAGCAGGAATTCGTCGCCCACCCGTGGCTCCTTGCCCGGCTTGCAACGCTCGCCCCGGCAGTGCACCTTGCCGCTTTCGATGGCCGCCTTGGCCAGCGCACGGGTCTTGTAGAAGCGCGCCGCCCACAGCCATTTGTCCAGGCGGACCTTGTCATCGTCTTCGGGCTTTTGTGCCATGGTTTTTCCTCGAATTCTGTCTTTCACGGAACTGTACTACCGTGACTGACGGATGCAAAAAGTCCGTGCCGTCATTACAGTTCACCACCTTATCCGCAGGGCACGCTCCGTGAAGACATTTGACCACCTGACTGTGATCGGCCTGCGCGAGTGGGTCGCCCTGCCCGACCTCGGCCTGGCCGGCCTGCGCGCCAAGATCGACACCGGCGCCAGCACCTCGAGCCTGCACGCCACCGACGTCGAACCCTTCGAGCGCGATGGCCAGCCCTGGGTGCGTTTCACCGCGCACCTGGGCTCGGTGGTGCAACTGCGCCATCGGCGCTGCGAGGCGCCGCTGGTGACCATGAAAAGCATCAAGAGCTCCAACGGCCAGGCCCAGGCCCGCTACGTGATCCGCACCACCCTGGCGCTTGGCGACCGGGTCTGGGAAGTGGAGTTCACCCTGGCCTGCCGCAAGAACATGCGTTATCGGCTGCTGCTGGGCTCCAAGGCGCTCATCCACGGCCAGTTGGTCGTCAACCCCGGCCTCAAGTACGTCCAGGACAAACCGGCCTTCCCGGCCACCCTTTCCCCTGTCACAGGTGCTGCATGAAGATCGCTGTGCTGTCGCGCAATCCGCGTCTGTATTCCACCCGCCGCCTGGTCGAGGCCGGTACCCAGCGGGGCCATGAAGTGGTGGTGGTCGACACGCTCCGGGCCTACATGAACATTGCCAGCCACAAGCCGCAAATCCATTACCGCGGCAAGCCGCTGGAAGGCTTCGATGCGGTAATTCCGCGCATCGGTGCCTCGGTCACCTTCTACGGCTGCGCGGTGCTGCGCCAGTTCGAGATGATGGGCGTCTACCCGCTCAACGAATCGGTGGCCATCGCCCGTTCGCGGGACAAACTGCGCTCGCTGCAGCTACTGTCACGCCGCGGCATCGGCCTGCCGATCACCGGCTTCGCCCATTCGCCGGACGACATTCCTGACCTGATCCAGATGGTCAATGGCGCACCGCTGGTGATCAAGGTGCTCGAAGGCACCCAGGGCATCGGCGTGGTGCTGTGTGAAACCACCAAGGCCGCCGAGTCGGTGATCGAGGCGTTCATGGGCCTGAAGCAGAACATCATGGTCCAGGAATACATCAAGGAGGCCGGCGGCGCCGACATCCGCTGCTTCGTGGTCGGCGACAAGGTGATCGCCTCGATGAAGCGCCAGGCCAAGCCCGGCGAGTTCCGCTCCAACCTGCACCGCGGTGGCGTGGCCAGCCTGATCAAGATCACCCCCGAGGAACGCATGACGGCGATCCGCGCGGCCAAGGTGATGGGGCTGAGCGTGGCGGGTGTAGATATCCTGCGCTCCAACCACGGGCCGCTGGTGATGGAGGTGAATTCCTCACCGGGCCTGGAGGGGATCGAGGTGACCACCGGCAAGGATGTGGCCGGGATGATCATCGAGCACCTGGAGAAGAATGGCGGGCCGAATCAGACCCGGACCAAAGGCAAGGGTTGATGGTGCCTGTACCGGCCTCTTCGCGGCTAAAGCCGCTCCCACAGGGTTTTGCATGTTCTCTGTGGGAGCGGCTTTAGCCGCGAAGAGGCCAGCTCAAACAACAACGATCAGACGGCGTTACGCGGCAACAGCAACCCCAACGGCAGTCTCACCCGCGCCTCGATCCCGCCACCGGACCGGTTGCGCAACTCGACATTGCCACCATGCTGCGCGGCAATCCGCTTGACGATCGCCAGCCCCAGCCCGGTGCCCTTGCCACCCCGTGCCCGGTCGCCACGGATGAACGGGTTGAAGATGGTCTCCAGCTCCGATTCATCGATGCCCGTGCCACGGTCCAGCACACTGAGCACCACGTACGGCGCGCTCTGGTCACCCGATACATAGGCCGCCACCTCCACGCCCTTGCCGGCGTGGTGCAGGGCGTTGCCGATCAGGTTGCCGAGCATGCGCTTGAGCGACACACGGCGCAGCGCGAACGGCGGGATCGGCTCCAGGCACAGGCGCACGCGCTCCTTGGGCTGGTTGTACGGCGCCACCACTTCACGGATCAGCTCGTTGAAGTCGACCTCCTCCACCGGCTCGTCGCGCCCGTCACGGATGAACGCCAGGAACTGGTCGAGGATCGCATCCATGTCTTCGATGTCGCGGACCATGTCGTCGCTGAGGTCGCTGTCGTTGTCCATCAGCGACAACGACAGGCGCAGCCGGGTCAAGGGCGTGCGCAAGTCATGGGAGACACCGGCCAGCATCAACTCGCGCTCACGCCCAGCCTGTTCGACGTCTTCGGCCATCTGGTTGAACGCCTTGTACACCTCGGTCATCTCGCTGGGGGTGTCGCTGACCGGCAGGCGCACGCTGCGCCCCTGGCCCAGCTGGCGGGCGGCGAACACCAGGCGCTTGAGCGGCTGGTTGAGCTGGCGCACAAAGATCCACGCCGAGGCGGTGGATAACAGGCCAATGGCCAGGAACCAGCCCAGCACGTTCCAGATCTTCTGCCCGCGCAACGGGTGCGGGTACAGCGGTACCTTGAGCCAGCCCGGGCCCAGGCTCGGCGCATTTACCCACAGCGCCGGCGGCGCGTGGATACGCAGGCGCACCTCGGTGTCATCACCCAGTTCGGCCTGCATCTGGCGCTGGTAGATCTCGCTGTACGGCCAGTGCTGCTCGCCTTCCGGCACGCCGGAGCCGGTGACCCGGATCAGCCCGGCAGCCTCGGCGATCTTGTCACGGTTCTCTTCATCCGCCGCCCAGTAGGCGCGCAACGTCAGGGCCACGCCATGGCTGTACTGGCGATCGACCAGCACGTCCTCGTTCATCAGCAGGTACACCAAGGTCAGTGCCTTGGAGAACAGCACGACGATCAGCACCAGCCACAGGGTGCGGGCGAAGAAACTTTGCGGGAACCACAGAGGGGTTTTCATCGATCACTACTAATCAGCAAGGGCAACGTAGAAAAGCCGCGCGCCACAGACGAAAACAGGGCGGCTCCTGCGAGCCGCCCTGCACCGTCGCAACGAGCCGGCTGGCTCATTTGCCGGCGTTTCCGTCCGGCACGAAGACGTAGCCCACGCCCCACACGGTCTGGATGTAACGCGGCTTGGACGGGTCGGGTTCGATCATCCGGCGCAGGCGCGAGATCTGCACGTCGATGGAGCGCTCCAGCGCATCCCATTCGCGGCCACGGGCCAGGTTCATCAGTTTGTCGCGGGTCAGCGGCTCGCGGGCGTGCATCACCAGGGCCTTGAGCACGGCGAATTCGCCGGTGGTAAGCATGTGCGTTTCGTCGCCACGCTTGAGTTCGCGGGTGGCCAGCGACAGTTCGTAGTCACCGAAGGTGACGGTCTCTTCCTCGCTGCCCGGTGCGCCCGGCACCGTCGGCGACTGGCGACGCAGCACGGCCTTGACCCGGGCCACCAGCTCGTCGGGGTTGAAGGGCTTGGCCAGGTAGTCATCGGCGCCCAGCTCCAGCCCTTTGATACGGCTGAGCTCGTCGCCCTTGGCGGTGAGCATGATGATCGGGATCTGGTTGTTCGACGCGCGCAGGCGCTTGCACGCGGACAGGCCGTCCTCGCCCGGCAGCATCAGGTCGAGCACCACCAGGTTGAACACCTCACGGGCCAGCAGGCGGTCCATCTGTTCGACGTTGGGCACGGTGCGTACACGGAAGCCCTTGCTGGTGAAAAAACGGTCCAGCAGGCTGCTCAGGCCTGGGTCGTCGTCGACGATGAGAATCTTGTCGCCATCTGCGGCGTTTGCGGTGCTGGTCATGAATTGCTCCTCTGAGATCGCCGCGCATTATGGCGTAGCCATTGCAGCGCGTGCCGTGTGCATTGTTAGCAGATTTTTCCCATGGTGCCACTTCCATGCCGCGGCCCATGGCCCGGCGCCATCACCGCAAGCCCGGCACGATGGGTATAATGCGCGCCTTTCACCCAGCGCCGCCGGGCCTGAACAGCCACCCGCGGCCTTGCATTCACTATTTGTCAGGTGGTTCTCATGGACAGCATCAACAGCCGTATCGCCGAGGAACTGGGCGTGCGCCCACAACAGGTCGAAGCGGCCGTGGGCCTGTTGGACGAAGGCTCGACCGTGCCCTTCATCGCCCGTTACCGCAAGGAAGTGACCGGCAGCCTGGACGACACCCAGCTGCGCCACCTGGAAGAGCGTCTGCGCTACCTGCGCGAACTCGACGACCGGCGCGCCAGCATCCTCGCCAGCATCGAGGAGCAGGGCAAGCTGACCCCGGAACTGGCCCGCGAAATCAAGCTCGCCGACACCAAGACCCGCCTCGAAGACCTCTACCTCCCCTACAAGCAGAAGCGTCGCACCAAGGGCCAGATCGCCCTGGAAGCCGGCCTCGGCGAGCTGGCAGACGGCCTGTTCAACGACCCGCAACTGAATCCGGAAAGCGAAGCGGCGCGCTTCGTCGACGCCGAAAAAGGCGTGGCCGACATCAAGGCAGCGCTCGAAGGCGCCAAGTACATCCTCATGGAGCGCTTCGCCGAAGACGCCGCCCTGCTGGAAAAACTGCGCAACTTCCTCAAGCAGGAAGCCGTGCTCAGCGCCCGCCTGGTGGCCGGCAAGGAAGAGGAAGGCGCCAAGTTCCGCGATTACTTCGCCCATGACGAACTGCTGCGCACCGCCCCGTCGCACCGCGCCCTGGCGATCTTCCGCGGGCGCAACGAGGGCGTACTGAGCGCCTCGCTGAAAGTCGGCGAAGAGCTGCCCGGCACCCTGCACCCGTGCGAAGTGATGATCGGCAGCCACGTCGGTATCGAAAACCGCAACCGCCCGGCCGACAAGTGGCTGGGCGAAGTGGTGCGCTGGACCTGGAAGGTCAAGCTCTACACCCACCTGGAAACCGACCTGTTCGGCGAGCTGCGCGACAACGCCGAAGGCGAGGCGATCAACGTGTTCGCCCACAACCTGCACGACCTGCTGCTGGCCGCCCCGGCCGGCCCGCGCGCCACCCTGGGCTTCGACCCCGGCCTGCGCACCGGCTGCAAGATCGCCGTGGTCGATGCCACCGGCAAGCTGCTGGACTACACCACGGTGTACCCGCACGCGCCGAAGAACGACTGGGACCGCACCATCTCGATCATGGCCGCCCTGTGCGCCAAGCACTCGGTGGAGCTGGTCGCCATCGGCAACGGCACCGCCAGCCGCGAAAGCGACAAGCTGGTGGCCGAGCTGGTTAAGAAATACCCAGCACTGAAGATCACCAAGATCATGGTTTCCGAGGCCGGCGCATCGGTGTACTCGGCCTCGGAACTGGCCGCCCGCGAGTTCCCGGACCTGGACGTATCGATCCGTGGCGCCGTGTCAATCGCCCGCCGCCTGCAGGACCCACTGGCGGAACTGGTGAAGATCGACCCGAAATCCATCGGTGTCGGCCAGTACCAGCACGACGTGTCGCAGCTGAAACTGGCCCGTGGTCTGGATGCCGTGGTCGAGGACTGCGTGAACGCCGTGGGCGTGGACGTCAACACCGCTTCGGTGGCGCTGCTGACGCGCATCTCCGGCCTCAACGCCACGCTTGCGCAGAACATCGTTTCCCACCGCGACGCCAACGGCCCGTTCGCCACCCGCGCCGCGCTGAAAAAGGTCAGCCGCCTCGGTGAAAAGACCTTCGAACAGGCCGCCGGCTTCCTGCGTGTGATGAATGGCGACAACCCGCTGGACGCCTCCGCCGTGCACCCCGAGGCCTACCCGCTGGTGCAGCGCATCGCCGCCGGCACCGAGCGCGACATCCGCTCGCTGATCGGCGACAGCGGCTTCCTCAAGCGCCTGGACCCGAAGCAGTTCACCGACGAAACCTTCGGCCTGCCGACCGTCACCGACATCCTGCAGGAGCTGGACAAGCCCGGCCGCGACCCACGCCCCGAGTTCAAGACCGCCACCTTCCAGGACGGCGTCGAAGACCTCAAGGACCTGGAGCCGGGCATGATCCTCGAAGGCGTGGTGACCAACGTCACCAACTTCGGTGCCTTCGTCGACATCGGCGTGCACCAGGACGGCCTGGTGCACATCTCGGCGCTGTCCGAGAAGTTCATCAAGGACCCGCGCGAAGCCGTCAAGGCCGGCGACGTGGTCAAGGTCAAGGTCATGGAAGTGGACATCCCGCGCAAGCGGGTCGGCCTGTCCATGCGCATGAGCGACACCCCGGGCGAGAAGGTCGAAGGCAACCGTGGCGGCGGCCGTGGCGGCAATGGCGGCAACCGCCAGCAGCAGGCACCGCGCCCCCGTGAAACCACCACCGCCGCACCGGCCAACAACGCCATGGCCTCGCTGTTCGCCAACGCCAAGCAGTTGAAGAAGAAGTGATGGACGTCCCGAAAGAGTACGTCGAAAGCGCCTTCAGCCAACTGCTGGGCTGCCGCCTGCAACGCCTCGACACCGGCGTTGCCGAGGTAGCCCTGGCGCTCGAGCCGCAGTTGCGCAACCGTGGCCAGAAGCTGCACGGCGGGGCGATCTTCAGCCTGGTCGATATCGCCATGGGCCTGGCCTGTTCGGCCAGCCATGGTTTCGACCAGCAGAGCGTGACCATCGAGTGCAAGATCAACTACATGCGCGCCGTCAGCGAGGGTGAGGTGCTGTGCACCGCCCGCGTGCTGCATGCCGGGCGGCGCACGCTGGTGGTCGACGCCGACGTGCTCCAGGGCGACAAGTTGGTGGCCAAGGCGCAGGGAACCTTCGCGGCTCTCTAGCTGACACCGCCCCATCTGCGGTATTTTTGCCGGC
>NZ_JBOBDM010000113.1:0-7039 GCF_050586605.1 Pseudomonas sp. ES1
ACGTTGAAGCGGAAGTGCATCACGTCGCCATCCTTGACGATGTAATCCTTGCCTTCCAGGCGCCACTTGCCGGCTTCCTTGGCACCGCCTTCACCCTTGAACTGGATGAAGTCGTCGTAGGCCACCACTTCGGCGCGGATGAAGCCTTTTTCGAAGTCGGTGTGGATCACGCCTGCAGCCTGTGGCGCGGTGGCGCCGACGCGTACGGTCCAGGCACGTACTTCCTGCACGCCGGCAGTGAAGTAGGTTTGCAGGTTCAGCAGCTCGTAACCGGCACGGATCACGCGGTTCAGGCCAGGCTCTTCCAGGCCCAGGGCCTCGAGGAACATGTCTTTCTCTTCGCCATCATCCAGCTCGGCGATTTCCGCTTCGATCTTGTTGCACACCGGCACCACGACCGCGCCTTCTTCCTCGGCGATGGCCTTGACCACGTCCAGGTGCGGGTTGTTGTCGAAGCCGTCTTCGGCCACGTTGGCGATGTACATCACCGGCTTGCTGGTCAGCAGGTGGAAGCCACGGATGACGGCTTTCTCGTCGTCAGCCATGTTCTTCATCAGGCTGCGCGCTGGCTTGCCTTCGGTGAAGTGCGGGATCAGCTTCTCCAGGATCGCCTTCTGCGCCAGGGCGTCCTTGTCGCCGCCCTTGGCGTTGCGCGCGACCTTCTGCAGTTGCTTCTCGCAGCTGTCGAGGTCGGCGAAGATCAGTTCGAGGTCGATGATCTCGATGTCGCGCTTGGGGTCGACGCTGTTGGAAACGTGGATCACGTTCTCGTCTTCGAAGCAGCGCACCACGTGGGCGATGGCGTCGGTCTCGCGGATGTTGGCGAGGAACTTGTTGCCCAGGCCTTCACCTTTCGAGGCACCGGCCACCAGGCCGGCGATGTCGACGAACTCCATGGTGGTCGGCAGGATGCGGTTTGGCTTGACGATCTCGGCCAGCGCATTCAGGCGCGCGTCGGGCATCGGCACGATGCCGCTGTTCGGCTCGATGGTGCAGAAGGGGAAGTTCTCAGCCGCAATACCGGACTTGGTCAGGGCGTTGAACAGGGTGGACTTGCCGACGTTGGGCAGGCCGACGATGCCGCAATTGAAACCCATGGGTATTCCCCTTACTAGAGTTGTCAGGCCTTCTGGCTGTGCAGCTCGCGCATCGCCTTGGCGAAATCGCCAGCGAGCACGTCCGGCAGCACGCCGAGGGCATAATCGATGCTGGCGTCGAGCTTCTCCTGTTCGGCGCGCGGTGCGCGGCCCAGGACGAAGTTGGAGACCAGCTTGGCGTCGCCCGGGTGGCCAATGCCAAGCCGCAGGCGGTGAAAATCGTTCTGGTTGCCGAGCTGCGCGATGATGTCGCGCAGGCCGTTGTGCCCACCGTGGCCGCCACCGCGCTTGAGCTTGGCGACGCCGGGAGGCAGGTCGAGTTCGTCGTGTGCCACCAGAATGGCCTCCGGCTTGATCCGGAAGAAATTGGCCAAGGCCGCCACGGACTGGCCACTACGGTTCATGTAGGTGGTGGGGATCAACAAACGAACGTCGTTGCCCTGATGGCTGAATTTAGCCGTCAGGCCGAAATATTTGCGGTCAGCGGTCAAGGAGACACGCTGGGCGCTGGCTACGCGTTCAACGAAAAGAGCCCCTGCGTTATGCCGGGTCTGTTCGTATTCGGGGCCGGGGTTACCCAGGCCAACGATCAACTGGATGGCGGTCACGTCAGGGGCTCTTCCTTGGAGTTGGTGGGTTACAGGGCGCGGGGCGCACTGTAACCCGGTCAACACCGGCGCGCGAGTGGATTACTCGGCAGCGCCTTCTGCTTCTGGAGCAACGCGTGGAGCGTGAACGTTGGCAACAGCTTTGTCATCACCGTGGGCCAGAGCAACGAACTCTACGCCTTTCGGAGCTTTCAGGTCCGACAGGTGGATGATCGCGCCGACTTCGGCCTTGCTCAGGTCAACTTCGATGAACTCAGGCAGGTCTTTGGCTTCGCAGGAAACTTCGATCTCGGAAACAACGTGCGAGATTTCGCCGCCTTTCTTGATCGGGGCTTCTTCGCCGACGAAGTGAACTGGAACCTTGGCGGTCAGCTTCTGGCCAGCAACGACGCGAACGAAGTCGGCGTGCATGATGAAGCCTTTGGCTGGGTGACGCTGCATGGCCTTGACCACGACGTTTTGCTTGGCGCCGTCGACGTTCAGTTCGATAACGTGGCTGAAGGCAGCTTCGTTTTCGAACAGTTTGGCGATTTCCTTGGCCACGATGGTCAGGGATTGGGCTTCTTTATCGCCACCGTAAACAACGGCAGGGATGTTCAGCGTGTGACGCAGGCGGCGGCTCGCACCTTTCCCCAGGTCAGTACGCGCTTGGGCGTTCAGGATGAAGTCAGTCATTTTGTTTCTCCAAAATAGCCTCCCGCAAGGCGTTTGCGACCAGCGCCAGACGGGGATGGCAAAAAAGCCCCGCCCCAACACAGGTTGGGGCGGGGCGCTTCACATCAACACGTGTCCCGCTTAGCGGAACATCGCGCTGATCGATTCTTCATTGCTGATGCGGCGTACCGCTTCAGCTACTACCGGTGCGATATCCAGCTGGCGGATACGGTCACAGGCTTGAGCAGCGGCGGACAGCGGGATGGTGTTGGTCACCACCAGTTCGTCCAGTACCGACTTCTCGATGTTCTCGATCGCGCGGCCCGACAGGACAGGGTGCGTGCAGTAGGCGTAAACCTTGGCAGCGCCGTGTTCTTTCAGGGCCTTGGCCGCGTGACACAGGGTGCCGGCGGTGTCGACCATGTCGTCTACCAGGATGCAAGTGCGCCCTTCGACGTCGCCGATGATGTGCATAACCTCGGAGTGGTTAGCCTTCTCGCGGCGTTTGTCGATGATCCCGAGATCAACACCCAGGGACTTGGCGACGGCACGAGCACGTACCACACCACCGATGTCCGGGGAGACGATCATCAGGTTCTCGAAACGCTGGTCTTCGATGTCGTCGACCAGTACGGGCGAGCCGTAGATGTTGTCGACGGGGATATCGAAGAAACCCTGGATCTGGTCAGCGTGCAGGTCGACGGTGAGTACACGGTCGATACCCACGACAGTGAGCATGTCAGCGACGACTTTGGCGCTGATGGCTACACGTGCCGAACGCGGACGGCGGTCCTGGCGGGCGTATCCGAAGTAAGGAATCACGGCGGTGATTCGGGATGCTGAGGAGCGGCGGAAGGCATCGGCCATCACTACCAGTTCCATCAGGTTATCGTTGGTCGGGGCACAGGTCGGCTGAATAATGAAGACGTCTTTACCGCGGACATTTTCATTGATCTCAGTGCTGATCTCGCCGTCGGAGAACTTACCGACAGAGACGTCACCGAGAGGGATATGCAGCTGACGTACGACACGCCGAGCCAGATCGGGGTTAGCGTTCCCCGTAAAGACCATCATCTTGGACACGCGCAGTACCTGAAGGCTGAGGGTATACCTGGATGAGTATAGGAAAATGGCAGGGGCGGCTGGATTCGAACCAACGCATGGCAGGATCAAAACCTGCTGCCTTACCGCTTGGCGACGCCCCTGTATCTGTTGCTGCGAGCTCTTATGAACTCGACTTCTTGAGCAGACTTTGCAGCTTGCGATGCAACATCGAAACATTGCTTCCTTTCGCCACAAACCCTGTTTGGGTCGCTGAAAGAAGGGCCAGAACTTTATCAGCTTCGGCTTTGCTTGGGAAGGCCCCAAACACACAACTTCCAGTGCCGGTCATTCGAGCTTCCGTATATTTACCCAATGAAATCAGCGCGTTGCGAACTTCAGGATAACGTTGCTCTACTACCGGTTGGCAGTCATTTCGACTGTTTCCCTCGGGAACGGGGCGCATCTTAAGGGGGAGGGAATCACGTGTCAACTCTGGATGCGAAAAAATTTCCGCTGTGCTGACAGACACTTGCGGCACCAGTACGACGTACCAGGGTTCGCTGGGGTCGACCGGGGTCAACTGTTCGCCGACGCCCTGGGCGAACGCGGCATGGCCACGGACGAACACCGGTACATCGGCACCCAGGCTCAGGCCCAGGCTGGCCAGGCGATCTTCATCCCAGTCCAGTTGCCACAGGTGGGCCAGCGCGAGCAGGGTGGTCGCGGCGTCCGAGCTGCCGCCGCCAATGCCGCCGCCCATGGGCAATACCTTGTGCAGCCAGATGTCGGCGCCCAGGGTGGTGCCGGATTGCTGTTGCAACTGGCGCGCTGCGCGAACGATCAGGTTGCTGTCGTGGGGCACGCCTTCGATTTCGGTCTGCAGGCGGATCTGGCCGTCGTCGCGCAGCGCGAAGCTCAGCTCGTCGGCGTGATCGAGGAACTGGAACACGGTTTCCAGCTCGTGGTAGCCGTCCGGGCGGCGGCCGGTGATGTGCAGCCACAGGTTGAGCTTGGCCGGGGCGGGGAGGGTGAGCTTTTCCATCAGCTGTCAGTGCCCCAGCTGGCGTGGTTGCCAGTCCTTGACCACCAGGGTCACGTCGATGTTCTCACCGTGCAGCTTCAGGCGCTCGGGCAGCCAGTAGCCGTTCTGTTCTGTATAGCTCAGGTACTGCACCTGCCAGCCGTCCTGCTTGAGGCTGGCCAGGCGGCTGTCGCCGTCGAGGGTGAGCTGGCTCTTGCTGTCCGGGGCGGGCAGGCCGCGCACCCACCACACCAGGTGCGAGACCGGCAGGCGCCAGCCAAGCTGTTCTTCCAGCAGGGCTTCGGGGTTATCGGCCTGGTAACGGCCCTGGTTGGCCACTTCCAGCACCACGCCACCGGGGCGCCCGGTCAGGCGCGCGGCACCGCGGCCGAGCGGGCCGGCCAGGCGGATGTCGTAGTAGTCCTGGCGTTGCAGCCAGAACAGCGTGCCGCTGCCGGAGTCACGCGGGGCGCGGATGCCGACCTTGCCGTTGATCTGCCAGCCATCGAGGCTGGCCAGCTGCTGCTTGTGCTCACGCCACAGTTGCGGGCTGCCCTGGCCTTGTACGGCCTCTTTGCTGCCGAAACCGGCGCAGCCGGCGAGCAGGGCGATGAGCGAGAAGGTGATGCAATGACGCAGAAACATGTTTACAGGCTCTCGGATCCGGTCAGGCGCAGGAGGGTCTTGCGCAGGATGGGGCTGTCGGGCTGTGCTTCGAAGCCCTTGGCCCAGAACTGTTTGGCCTCGCGGCGCTTGCCGTTGGCCCACAGCACTTCGCCCAGGTGGGCGGCCACTTCATGGTCGGGGAAACGCTCGTAGGCCTGGCGCAGCAGGCGCTCGGCTTCGTCGAGCTTGCCCATGCGGTAATTGACCCAGCCCAGGCTGTCGAGCACCGCCGGGTCGTCCGGGGTGAGCTGGTGGGCCTTGTCGATCAGCGCCTTGGCTTCGCCGTAGCGGGTGGTGCGATCCGCCAGGGTGTAGCCCAGCGCGTTGAGCGCCATGGCGTTCTCCGGCTCGCGGGCGATGATGGCGCGCAGGTCTTTTTCCATCTGCGCCAGGTCGTCGCGTTTCTCGGCGAGCATGGCGCGGGTGTAGAGCAGGTTGAGGTCGTCGGGGTAGCGCTTGATCGCCTGCTGCAGCACCTGGTCGGCCTGGGCCTCCTTGCCGTTGTTGCCCAGGCTCTCGGCCTCGATCAGGTACAGCTGGATGGCGTAGTCGGGCTGCGCTTCACGGGCCTCGGCGAGCAACCGCGAGGCTTCGGCGCTGCGGCCGTTGGCAATGAGGATGTCGGCCTGGCGCAGTTGCGCCGGCAGGTAGTCATTGCCGGCACCCACCAGGGCGTACTCGCGCAGGGCGGCGGCGGGCATGCCGCGCTCTTCGCGCAGGCGGCCGAGGTTGAAGTGGGCGGCGTCGACGTTGGCGTCGCGTTCGACCATTTCCTGCAGATAGCCTTCGGCCTCGTCCCAGTGCTTGGTTTCCAGGCAGACCAACGCCAGCGAATAGCGGATCTCGTCGTCTTCGGGGTATTGCTGCAGCAGGCTTTCGAACTCGGCCTTGGCGTCGTCGATGCGGTCCTGCTCGACCAGGGTGCGCGCGTAGGTAAGGCGCAGGCGCTTGTCTTCCGGGTTGTCGCGGATCGCCCCGCGCAGCAGCGGCAGGGCTTCCGGGCCGCGGTCCAGCGCCTGCAGCAGGCGGGCACGCAGCAGCACCGGAGCGATCTCGCCGTTCTGCGGCGGGTGGCTCTCGAGCAGCTCCAGGGCCTGTTCGGGCTTGTTGTCCTGGTTCAGCAGCAAGGCTTTGCCGAACACCAGCTGGCTGTTGTCGGGGTACTTCACCAGCAGGCGGTCGAAGCTCTGCATCAGGCCGTCGCGGGTGCTCTGGTCGGTCTCGGCGGCCGACAGGGCGAGGAAATCGAAGTGGGTGTCGCCCTGGCCCTGCAGCACCTTTTCCATATAGGTCATGGAATCGTCGTAGCGCCCGGCGCGGGCCAGCTGGATGGCGGCGGCGCGTTGGGCGTCGAGGTTCTGCGGGTCGTTACGGGCCCAGATCAGCGCGGTGTCCAGGGCCGGTTCGTCGGCGCCGAGGTATTCGGCGATACGGTAGGCGCGTTCGGAAATGCCAGGGTCCTGGGTTTTCTCGGCCTGGTCGACGTAGTTTTTCAGGGCGATGTCGAAGCGGTTGCGCTGGCCGGCCAGCTCCGCCACCAGCAGGCTGTAGACGGTCTCCTGCTTGAACGATCCGTACACCACGGGCTTTTCCGCGCTCTTGCCGGCATCGGCGGCGGGTGTCTGGCCGCCCGACGTGTTCGGGGCCAGGCTCTGGCAGCCTTGGAGCAGGGCGAGGGTAAGCAGCAATGCGTAGGATTTGTTCATAGAGGGCTTTGGTGGCTAACCGGCGGTCGGAGCATGATGACACAAGCGCAGTGGCAAACCCACCTGCGAAGCGTTCGGATAGCTGCGACCTTCGCCGGGCGCCACAGGTTCCGTAGCGGCGTGGCGCAGCGCCCGTAGTCAGCCTCTGCGTTGTTTATCCGGCCCTGGTGTTTGTAGGTTCTTTGCAGTCTCGTTGTCAGAACAATCCTTCCTTTTGACTGAGAAGCGTCTGACTCCCTCCTT
>NZ_JBOBDM010000114.1:0-6651 GCF_050586605.1 Pseudomonas sp. ES1
TTGTGGGTGCGGGGGGGGGAAGGTGGCGGGAGCACGCCTCTGTGACTTCCCCCGCGATCGTCTGCGTGTATTCAGCCCACTTTGTGCCGCGCGGCATACAGGCAAAGCATTTCCATTGCCAGCGTCGCCCCGGCCAGGGCGGTGATGTCGGCATGGTCGTAGGCGGGCGCAACTTCCACCAGGTCCATCCCCACCAGGTTGATGCCGCGCAGGCCGCCGAGGATCTCCAGCGCCTGCACCGTGCTCAGGCCGCCGCACACCGGGGTACCGGTACCGGGCGCATAGGCCGGGTCGAGGCAATCGATGTCGAAGGTCAGGTACACAGGCATGTCCCCCACCCGCTGGCGAATCGCCGCGATGATCGCCTCGGTGCCCTGGCGATGCACCTGGCGGGCATCGAGGATGGCGAAGCCCTGGCTGTCGTCGTTGGTGGTGCGCAGGCCGATCTGCACCGAGCGCGCCGGGTCTACCAGGCCCTCGCGGGCGGCGTGCCAGAACATGGTGCCGTGGTCGATGCGCTTGCCTTCCTCGTCGGGCCAGGTGTCGCTGTGGGCATCGAAGTGGATCAGCGCCAGCGGGCCATGGCGGCGGGCGTGGGCCTTGAGCAGCGGGTAGCTGATGAAGTGGTCGCCGCCCAGGGTGAGCATGGCGCAGCCGGCTTCGAGGATGCGTTCGGCATGGGCTTCGATGCTGTCGGGTACCGACGCCGGCGTGCCGCTGTCGAACGCACAGTCGCCGTAATCGATCACTGCCAGGTGGTCGAACGGGTCGAACGCCCACGGCCAGTGCCGGGCCCAGGCCTGCTGTACCGAGGCGGCGCGGATCGCCCGTGGGCCGAAGCGCGCCCCCGGGCGGTTGCTGGTGGCCGTGTCGAACGGCACGCCGCTGACCACCACGTCGACCCCGCGCAGATCGCGGCTGTAGCGGCGCCGGGAAAAACTGGTGATGCCGGCGTAGGTACTCTCGGCGGCGGTGCCGTAGAGGCTGTCACGGGTGATGGCCTGGTCATTGTCCTGGGCGAGATCCACGGTCTGTCTCCTGGTGTTGTCGTTGTTATTGGCGGCTGCGGAAGGCGGTCCACAGGCGATTGCGCTGGCGCAGGTCGGACAGCGCCATGCTGCGGTCGGCGAACAGGCGCTGGCGCACTTCGGCCGGGGGGTAGATGTCCGGGTCGGTGCGGATCGCCTCATCCACCAGCGGCGTGGCAGCCTGGTTGGCGTTGGCGAAGAACAGCGAGTTGGTCAGGGCGGCGACCGAGTCGGGGCGCAGCATGAAGGCGATGAAGGCCCGGGCGGCTTCGGGGTGCGGGGCATCCTTGGGGATCACCAGGTTGTCCTGCCACACCAGGGTGCCTTCACGGGGGATGCGGTAGATCAGCTCGAACGGCTTGCCGGCACGCCGGGCCTGGTCGGCGGCGGTGGCGGCGTCGCCGTTGTAGGTCAGTGCCAGGCACACGCTGCCGTTGGCCAGGTCGTTGATCTGGCGGCCGTTGGCCACGTAGCTGACCGAGGGCTGCAACTGCTGCAACAGGCCTTGGGCGGCGTCCAGGTCTTTCTTGTCCTGGCTGTACGGGTCCTTGCCCAGGTAGTTGAGGGTGAGGCCGATCACCTCCTGCGGTGAGTCGAGCATGGCGATCCCGCAGTCCTTGAGGCGGCTGGCGTACTCGGGTTTGAACAGCAGGTCGAGGCTGTCGAGGGGGACATCACCCAGGCGCTGGCGTACCGCCTCGACGTTCACCCCCAGGCCCAGCGTGCCCCAGGTGTAGGGCACGGCATGGCGGTTGCCCGGGTCGGCTTCGGCCAGCTTGGCCAGAAGATCCGGGTCGAGATTGGCGTAGCCTGGCATCGACTGCGCATCCAGCGGTTGCAGTGCCCCGGCCTTGAGCGTCCGGGCCAGCACGGTGGCCGACGGCACCACCACGTCATAACCGCTGCGGCCAGTGAGCAGCTTGGTTTCCAGCACTTCGGTGGTGTCGAAGGTGTCGTAGCGGACTTTGTAACCGGTCTCCTGCTCGAAGCGTTGCAGGGTTTGCGGGGCGACATAGTCGGCCCAGCTGTAGAGGTTGACGACCTTCTCTTCGGCCTGCAGCGGCAAGGCGATCAGCAGGGACAGCAAGCACAGCGTTCGACGCATGGCGGACACCTCGGCAAATGGGTGGATGCCGCCAGCATGCCTGCCGGGTTACATTGCAAAAATGGCAACTGTGTAAAGCTGACATTCACCTGGAGCAATGTAATGCTTGGACAACTCCATGACCTGGACCTGCACCTGCTGCGGCTGTTCGTGACTGTAGCCGAGGCTGGCGGCTTCAGTGCCGCACAGGGGGTGCTGGGGCTCAGCCAACCGAGCATCAGCCAGCAGATGGCCAAGCTGGAGACGCGCCTGGGCTATCGCCTGTGCAGCCGCGGCAAAGGTGGGTTTCGCCTGACCGAGAAAGGCGAACTGCTGCTGCAGGCGAGCCGTGGCCTGCTGCTGCAGATCGAGCAGTTTCGCCAACAGGCCAACGGCGTGGCCGGGCGCCTGCTGGGCAGTGTGCGCATCGGCCTTGCCGAGAACCAGGACAGCAGTGTCACCCTGCGCATCGCCCAGGCCATCGCGCGTTTTCGCCAGCGTGACGAGGCCGTGCAGCTGGAACTGATCAGCGCCCCGCCTGCAGAGCTCGAACGGCTGTTGCTGGAGCAGCGGCTGGATTGTGCGATCAGCTATTTTTCGGGCAACCAGGCGGCGTTCGACTATCAACCGCTGTTCGATGAACGCCAGCGTTTGTACTGCGGTGCGGGGCACGCCCTGTTCGAGGCTGTCGATGTCAGCCAGGAGCAACTGCTGGAGGTTAACCAGGTGCGCCACCCCTATCGCTTTCTCAAGCAGGGCGAGCCGTTCCAGAGCCGCTGCAGCATGGCGGTGGCGGAGCAGATCGACAGCGCGCTGACGCTGGTGCTGTCAGGCCGGCATATCGGTTACCTGCCCTGCCATTGCGCCGCGCCGTGGGAGGCGCAAGGGCTCTTGCGGGCGCTGGATACCGGGCTGGATTTCATCGTGCCGTTTACCTTGGCGCGGCATCGCGGGCAGGTGCCGGGGGAAGCGCAACGGGCTTTTGTCGAGGATTTGCTCGCGGTGTTTGGCTGAGGGCTGGTCAGTACTTTAAACGCCGCCGTGCATTTGCCACACTGCAGGCTCGCCCGTTAGTCGAGGCCGTGAACGCCATGCTTTTCCGCTGCTGCCTGATCCTGCTGTTGGCCCTGGGCCTCAATGCCTGCGCGCTGTTGCACAACCGCGACCCGCTGAACATCAGTGTGATCGGCATAGACCCCCTGCCCGGCCAGGACCTGGAGATCCGCATGGCGGTGAAGATCCGCGTGCAGAACCCCAACGAAACACCGGTCGACTTCAATGGCATCGCGCTCAATCTCGAGGTCAACGACCAGCCCCTGGCGGCTGGCGTGAGTGACCAGCGTGGGCACATCGGCCGTTACGACGAAGCCGTGATCGTGGTGCCGGTGAGCGTCACCGCCTTCGCCTTCCTGCGCCAGGCCTACGGCCTGAGCCGGGCGGATTCGCTGCAAGGGCTGCCTTATGTGCTGCGCGGCAAACTGGCCGGCGGCCCGCTGGGTACTGTACGTTTCACCGACAAAGGCAAACTGGACTTGCCTGCTGCCACCGCAGCCGGCTGGTAAACATCCTGAATTGGTAAAGGAGCTACCAATGTCTTCTACGCCTGAACTGAAAACCGCCCGGCTGCTGCTGCGCCCCTTGCAGTTGAGCGACGCAGAGGCCATCCAGCAGCTGTTCCCCCACTGGGAAGTGGTGCGCTACCTGAACGCCTTGGTGCCGTGGCCCTACCCGGAGGATGGTGCCTTGCGCTACCTGCGTGATATCTGCCTGCCGGCCATCGCTGCGGGGCGTGAGTGGCACTGGTCGATCCGCCTGCTCGAACGCCCGCAGCAACTGATCGGCAGCATCAGCCTGATGGACCTGCCCGACAACAACCGCGGTTTCTGGCTGGCACCCGCCCACCAGGGCCGGGGCTATATGACCGAGGCCTGCGCGGTAGTCGATGGGTTCTGGTTCAACACCTTGCAGCGCGAGGCCATGCGCGTGCCCAAGGCGGCGCCCAATGAAGCGTCCAGACGTGTTTCCCAGCGCGGTGGCATGCGCCTGCTGCGCACTGGGCAAGGCAACTTCGTGAGCGGTTGCCTGGCGCAGGAAGTGTGGGAGATCACTCGGCAGGAGTGGCTCGAGCTGGGTGCTGCAGGGGCCAGTTGAAAGTGGTCTGACTCAGCGGCCGGTGTTGGCGGCAGCCATCAGCTTGTTGACCTCGCTGCGCACCAGTTGGGTGAACTCGGGCGGCGACATGCCGTCCAGTTCGGCACGCACCCACTCTGCCCACTTGCTCTTGCGTCGCGGCTTTTCTGCAATCAGCCGCCCTGCTTCACCCTTGGCCTTGGCCAGGTTGCCTTGCCAATATTGGAACAAGCGCGCTTTCTCTGCCTCGATCTGCGCCCGTTCCGCGAAGCTCATGTTGGCCAGATTGAAACTCATGGGTAATACCTGCCACTGGAAAATGGGCGCTATCTTACACCGTAGCGGCCGAGCGTCGGTAAGCCGCTGCAACTTTCCCGACGCCACGGCATCCACTGTTCAACCCCACTCTGCACGAGGACGTGTACATGGCCAGGAATACCGCCGCGAAAAACAATGGTGAACAGATCAAGGACCAGGTGTTCAGCGAACTCCAGGCGTTGATCGAGGAGTCCGAGAAACTGCTCAGTGACAGTGCATCGCTGGTCGGCGAAGACGCTGACGGCCTGCGCGCCCAACTGGGGCTCAAGCTGCGCCAGGCCCGTGACGCCACCAGTCGCCTGGGCCAGAAGGCGCAACCGGTGGTCGATGCCACCGAGCAATACCTCGGCGGTCATCCGTGGCAGACGGTGGCGATTTCTGCAGGCTTCGGGTTGGTGGTGGGGCTGCTGCTGGGTCGCCGCCAATAGCGGCCGATCAGGCCGCGTGGGCCATGGGGATGCCGCTGTGGAAGCGCATCTCCTGGTCGGGCGAGCTGATCAGTTCGGCTTCTGCTTGCCGTACCTGCTCGACGACTCGGGCGATCTCGGCATCATCGCCGTACACATGGGCCAGCTTGAGGTAGCCCTGATAATGCCGGGCTTCGCTCTTGAGCAGGCCGTGGTAAAAGGTACCGAGTTCTTCGTCCAGGTGCGGTACGAGGGCAGCAAAACGCTCGCAGCTGCGCGCCTCGATAAAAGCCCCCACCACCAACGTGTCCAGCAGCTTCACCGGCTCGTGGGCACGCACCAGGCGACGCAGGCCCGAGGCGTAACGCCCGGCCGACACCGGCCGCAACGGTACACCGCGGCGCTTCATCAGCCGTAGCACCTGCTCGTGGTGAACCAGCTCTTCACGGGCCAGGCGCGACATCATGTTGATCAGGTCGAGGTGGGTGTTGTACTTGGCGATCAGGCTCAGTGCAGTGCTGGCAGCCTTGAATTCACAGTTCTTGTGATCGATCAGCAGGGTTTCCTGGTCGGCCAGCGCCGCCTCGATCCAGGCGTCTGGGGTACGGCAGCCGAGGAAGGCGTCGATTTCAGGAATCTGGGACATAACACTCACAATCACGAAAGATATCTGCAGGACCGGCGATTATACCGGCGGCAGCGGCGAGTGCCAGTGGCTATTCTTGACGCATATCAAGCGGCGGCAGGAGGTGCGCCGACTATAGTCAGGCATTGGTCGCCATCCAGAAGGGAGTTCACACCATGCAAGCCGTTCGCAGCATCCTTGTCGTTCTCGACCCCGAGCACGCCCACAGCCGCGCCCTGACCCGGGCCAAGCTGATCGCCGGCGTGACCGGCGCTCGCCTGCACCTGCTGATGTGCGACAAGAAGCATGACCACAGTGCGCTACTGAGCCTGCTCAGCAGCCAGTTGCATGATGACGGGTTTGACAATGTCACCCACGAGCAGGCCAGGCACGACACCCTGCATGAAACCATCATCAGTGTGCAGCAGGCCGAAGGTTGTGAGCTGGTCATCAAGGAACATCGGCCGGATAACCCGCTACGCAAGGCACTGCTCACGCCCAGTGACTGGAAACTGCTGCGTCAGTGCCCTTGTGCGGTGCTGATGGTCAAGAGTGAGCGGCCGTGGACTGGCGGGGTGATCCTGGCAGCGGTGGATGTGGGCAACCAGGATGAAGACCACCGCAGGCTGCATGCGAGCATCATCGACCATGGCTATGACATTGCCAGCCTGGCCAAAGGTGAGCTTCATGTGATCAGCGCACACCCCTCGCCCATGCTGTCGGCGTCCGACCCGGCTTACCAGCTTACCGAGACCATCGAGCAGCGCTATCGCGACGCCTGCAAGGCCTTCCAGGCAGAGTTCGACATCAGCGAGGAGCGCCTGCACGTAGCGGAGGGGCCGGCTGATGTACTGATTCCCTTTACCGAGAAGAAGTACGACGCCGTGGTGACCATCATCGGTACCGTGGCGCGGACAGGCATTTCGGGGGCTTTGATCGGTAATACTGCTGAAGTGGTGCTCGACGCTCTGGAAGGCGATGTGCTGGTGCTCAAGAGCGAGGAAGTGATAGCGCACCTTGCCGAACTGGCTCGCGGCTGAAGCGCTGATTTCCTCCTGG
>NZ_JBOBDM010000115.1:0-6321 GCF_050586605.1 Pseudomonas sp. ES1
TCCCCCATGGGGGGTCGCACAACCCTGTGGAAGCCGGCTTGCCGGCGATAGGGCCAGAAGAGGCAGCACAATGCCCTATAGGCTTTCCTCGTCCTCCTCCGGCAACCCCTGACCCACCTGCAACCAGGGCAGCCGGCTCCCCACCCAGATATGCCGCTGGGCCGGCACCCGCTCAGGATGATCCAGCGTCGCCACCGTCACATCGATCGTCTGCGGGCTGCGCTCGGTCACCAGCGCCACATGGGCCCCACAACCCCCACAGAAATAACGGCTGCACCCAGCCGGCGCCACATACCGCTGCGGCGAGCCCGCCAACCACTCGAAATCCTCAGCGGCCAGCGTGACCCAGGTCACCAGCGTGCCGCCACTGACCCGCCGACAGATCGAGCAATGACAGTGGGCAACATCACCCAGGTCGCCCCGCAACCGGTAACGCAGGGCGCCGCAATGGCAACCCCCTTGTTCGATACGCGCCATCGTCATGACCTCCCGTCGCCTTGCACTGGTCGAAAGCTGGCTGAAAGCTTGCGCACATAGGATAGCGCCACTACCGGCAGCAGACCGGTCAGCCAGGGCACCCGGAAACTTCCGTGCCCGGCCCAATCAACAACAACAATGGTGATTCTGATGTTTTCCTGTGCCCGCCTTCCCGCAGTCCCTCTTCGCCTACTCCCCGCGCAGCGCCTGACGCGCTGATCCGCCCGAATCGTCCTTCCTTTCGCCGCGCCACGCCTGGAGTACCGCCATGCTGACCTTCCTCGGCTTTGCCATGGTCATCACCTTCATGTACCTGATCATGACCAAGCGCCTGTCGGCCTTGATCGCGCTGATCCTGGTACCGATCCTGTTCGCCCTGTTCGGCGGCTTCTACAGCGACATCGGCCCGATGATGCTGCAAGGCATCAGCAAGCTTGCGCCCACCGGCGTGATGCTGATGTTCGCCATCCTGTACTTCGCCCTGATGATCGATTCCGGCCTGTTCGACCCGGCCGTGCGCAAGATCCTCAAGCTGGTCAAGGGCGACCCGCTGAAAGTCTCGGTCGGCACCGCCGTGCTGGCCCTGGTCGTCTCCCTCGACGGTGACGGCGCCACCACCTACATGATCTGCTGCGCCGCCATGCTGCCGCTGTACAGCCGCCTGGGGATGAGCCCGCGGATCATGGCCGGCCTGATCATCCTGGCCGGCGGGGTGATGAACATGACCCCCTGGGGCGGCCCGACTGCCCGCGCCGCCAGTGCCCTGCACGTAGACCCCTCGGACATCTTCGTGCCGATGATCCCGGCCATGGCCTTCGGTGTGCTGGCGATCCTCGCCATCGCCTACTGGTATGGCCTGCGTGAACGTGCCCGCCTGGGTGAACTGCACCTGCCGACCGATGACATCGACCACAGCGAAATCAGCGTGTCGCAGTTCCCCGAAGCGCGCCGGCCCAAGCTGATCTGGTTCAACGGCGCCCTGACCGCCGCCCTGATGGTCGCGCTGATCGCAGGCGTGCTGCCGCTGCCGGTGCTGTTCATGATCGCCTTCAGTATCGCCATGATCGTCAACTACCCGTGCCTGCAGCAGCAGAAGGACCGCATCGGCGCCCACGCCTCCAGCGTGCTGGCCGTGAGCGGGCTGATCTTCGCCGCCGGCATCTTCACCGGCATCCTATCGGGCACCGGCATGGTCGACGCCATGTCCAAGAGCCTGCTGGCGGTGATCCCGGAAGCGTTCGGCCCATACATGGCGGTGATCACCGCCCTGGTCAGCATGCCGTTCACCTTCTTCATGTCCAACGACGCCTTCTACTACGGCGTGCTGCCGGTGCTGTCGGAGTTCGCCAGCCACTACGGCGTCACCCCGGTGGAAATGGCCCGCGCATCGATCGTCGGCCAGCCGGTACACCTGCTCAGCCCGCTGGTACCCTCCACCTATCTGCTGGTGGCCCTGGCCGGCATCGAGTTCGGCGATCACCAGCGCTTCACCCTCAAGTGGGCAGTGCTGGTGTGCCTGTGCATAATGTTCGGCGCGCTGGCCCTGGGGACATTCCCGCTGTTCAGCAGTCTGTAATACACACGCTTTATCCAACCGCAAAGCGCCCGCCCTCCGGGCGCTTTGCCATTACCGCTCGAAGGAATACACATGGAATGGCTGACCAGCCCGGAAATCTGGGTTGCCTTTTTCACCCTCACGGCCCTTGAGATCGTGCTTGGGATCGACAACATCATCATGATCTCGATCCTGGTCAGCCGCATGCCCAAGCACATGCAGCCGCGCACGCGGATCTTCGGCCTGGCCCTGGCCATGGTCACGCGGATCCTGCTGCTGCTGTCGATCACCTGGGTCATGCGCCTGACCGACGACCTGTTCCATGTATTCGGCCAAGGCATCTCCGGGCGCGACCTGATCCTGTTCTTCGGTGGCCTGTTCCTGCTGTGGAAAAGCTCGCAAGAGATCTACCACGGCCTGGAAGGCGAGGACGAAAGCCCGGACCAGCCCAAAGGCGCGGGCGGCAAGTTCTTCTACACCATCATCCAGATCGCCATCATCGACATCGTGTTCTCGCTGGACTCGGTGATCACTGCCGTGGGCATGGTTTCCCACGTGCCGGTGATGATCGCCGCGATCATCGTCGCAGTACTGGTGATGATGCTCTGCGCCGGTACCATCAGCGACTTCATCGACAAGCACCCATCGCTGAAGATGCTCGCGCTTTCGTTCCTGATCGTTGTCGGTACCGTGCTGATCGCCGAATCTTTCGACGTGCATGTGCCGAAGGGCTATGTCTACTTCGCCATGGCCTTCTCGCTGGCGGTGGAAGCGATCAACATCCGCATGCGCACTGCGGCGGCGCGCAAGAAGGGTGAAGAGCCTGACGCTGTGAAACTGCGCAAGGACATTCCGGGCCAGTAATCCCGAAGAGTGTGTAGTACAGAAAGGGCCCTTCGGGGCCCTTTTTTGTGCCGACTGTCCCGGCCTCATCGCCGGCAAGCCGGCTCCCACAGGGTTGGCGCATAACCAGGGCTTATGCCGTCGAGGTGGGAGCTGGCTTGCCAGCGATGAGGCCAGGAAAGGTTTCAAATAGATTTCACCCATGCCAAGCTGGCACCCACCGCGCAAAACAACTAAAGCTTCAGTGAGCACTGGAAAAACCAGCCCACCCCCGGGCCAGGCTCACCGCCGCACCATTGGCCCCGCCCAGGGGCACAGAAGAACAAGGGGGCCCGACCATGCTGACCCTGCTCAACCTGCTCTCCGCCGTGGCCCTGCTGGTGTGGGGCACGCACATCGTCCGTACCGGCATCCTGCGCGTTTATGGTTCGAACCTGCGCCGGGTGCTCAGCCAGAACATGAACAAGCGCCCGCTGGCGTTCATCGCCGGCATCGTGGTCACCGCCATGGTGCAAAGCAGCAACGCCACCGCCATGCTGGTCACCTCGTTCGTCGGCCAGGGCCTGATGGCCATGACCCCGGCCCTGGCAATCATGCTCGGCGCCGACGTCGGCACCGCGCTGATGGCGCGGGTGCTGACCTTCGACCTGTCCTGGCTGTCGCCGCTGCTGATCTTCCTCGGGGTGATCTTCTTCCTGTCGCGCAAGCAGACCCGCGCCGGCCAACTGGGCCGCGTCGGCATCGGCCTGGGGCTGATCATCCTGGCGCTGCAACTGATCGTCCACGCCGCCACCCCGATCACCCACGCCCAGGGCGTGAAGGTGCTGTTCGCCTCGCTGACCGGCGACATCCTGCTCGACGCGCTGATCGGCGCGCTGTTCGCCATGATTTCCTACTCCAGCCTGGCCGCCGTGCTGCTCACCGCCACCCTGGCCGGCGCCGAGGTGATCAGCCTGCCGGTGGCCATCGGCCTGGTGATCGGCGCCAACATCGGCAGCGGCCTGCTGGCCTTCCTCACCACCAGCCTGCAGAACTCGGCAGGGCGCCGGGTGGCATTGGGCAGCCTGCTGTACAAGCTGTTCGGCCTGGTGCTGATCATCCCGGTGCTGCATCCGCTGGTGGACTGGATGGACAGCCTGAGCTTCAGCCCGCAAGAGCTGGTGATCGGCTTCCACCTGCTCTACAACACCCTGCGCTGCCTGCTGATGCTGCCCACGGTCAAGCCCATGGGCCGCCTGTGCAACTTCCTGCTGCCCGAACGGGGCAACGGCAACGGCCATACCCAGGCACGCCACCTCGACCCCACGGCACTCACTACGCCGAGCCTGGCGCTGGCCAATGCGGTGCGCGAAACCCTGCGCCTGGGCGACCTGGTCGACAGCCTGCTCGACGCCATGCTTGGCGCCCTGCGCGGCACCCAGACCGCGATGCCGCAGCAGGTGCGTACCCTCGCCGAAGACGCCGAGGCGCTGTACAACGCCATCAAGCTGTACCTGGCACAGATGCCCCGCGAAGACCTGAGCGAGCAGGACAACCGGCGCTGGGCCGAGATCATCGAGCTGGCAATCAACCTCAAGCTGGCCACCGACCTGATCGAGCGCATGCTGCGCAAGGTCCAGCAGCAGAAAACTTCCCAGCGCCGCGAGTTCTCGCAAACCGGCCTGGAGGAGCTGACCGGCCTGCAGGAACAACTGATCGCCAACCTGCGTCTGGGCCTGTCGGTGTTCCTCAGCGCCGACCCGCAAAGCGCGCACCAGTTGCTGCGCGAAAAACGCCGCTTCCGCGCCCAGGAGCGGCGCCTGGCGCATGCCCATGTCAGCCGCCTGCAACGTAAAGTGGTGCAGAGTATCGAAACCAGTTCGCTACACTTGGAACTCATTGCCGACATGAAACGGTTGAACTCTTTGTTCTGCAGCAGTGCCTATGTGGTACTGGGCGGCACCGACACCGGCGGGCTGATGCTCGACAGCGTGCCGGACGAAGCCCGCCAGCCTTGAGCCTTTGCCCCCGGAGACCGTAGCTCGCCCATGCGTTGTCTGATGTTCATTTGCCTGCTGATCGCCAGCCTGCCTACCTTCGCCCTCGATCGCTCGCGGGTCGAGGGCTACCTGTTGCCCAACGGCCTGCAGGTGATCCTCAAGTCCGGCTACGAGCGCGACCATGTGTCGATCCGCCTGGTGGTGGGCGTGGGCCTGGACGACTTCGACTGCAACCAGCGCGAGCTGCCGCACCTGCTCGAACACCTGCTGTTCAGCGGCATCGACGACACCGGCGAGGGCGGCCTGGAAGAACGCCTGCAAGAGCTGGGCGGGGAATGGAACGCCTTCACCAGCAGCGCCGACACCACCTTCGTCATCGAGGCCCCGGCACGCAACCAGCGCAAGGTGCTCGACCTGCTGCTGGCGCTGCTGCGCGACACCCATATCGACGCCAAGGCGCTGGCCACGGCCAAGCGCATCATAGAGCGCGAGGACGGCGGCCATTACGGGCACCTGCAGCGCTGGCTCGACCGCCAGGAAGTCGGCCACCCAGCCAGCGATCAACTGGCGACCGAACTGGGCCTCAAGTGCAAGGAGCGCTCCGACCTCGACGACATGACCCTGGAGCAGGTGCAGCACCTGCGCGAGCACTGGTACGCCGCCAACAACATGAGCCTGATCGTCGTCGGCGGCCTCGACCGCCTGCTGCCGGCCTATCTGGAACGCACCTTCGGCGCGCTGCCGGCGACCGAACCCGAGGAGCGCCGCAGCCTCGAGACCATCAGCCAGCAGGCCGAGCAACGCCGCGACCTGACCCGTGGCTGGCTGGGCGACAACGTCAAGCTGCACTGGTTGTTCATCGAACCCACGCTGGACACGGACAACGACCAGACCCTCGAGCTGCTCTCGCGCTACCTGGACTGGGCACTGTACGACCAGCTGCGCTTGCGCCACGGCCTGTCCTACGGCCCCTCGGCCCAACGCGAGAGCTTCGGCGACACCGGCCTCTTGAGCCTCAATGCCGACCTTGAGCGCCAGGACCTCGACGCGGCGGTGAAGGTGCTCGAGCAGTTGTTCGAGCACCTGCGCAAGCACGGCCTGGACCCGGACACCTTCGCCCGCATCAAGGACGCGGCGATTGCCCGCGAGAGCTGGAGCACCCAGGGCAACACGGCGTTGGCCGACTATTACTGGGGTGCGCTGAACGCTTACGAGAACGGCCGCTTCAGCGACCCGGTGCGGGCAATGCGCCAGGTCAGCCTCAAGCAGGCCAACGAGGCCCTGCGCGAAATGCTCAAGGAGCCGGGGTACCTGCGCGTCGAGAAGCCGTTGCTGGGGTATGACGAACTGTATGGGTTGGTGGCGCTGTTACTCGGGCTGATCCTTGCGGCCGGGCTGGTTCGCTGGCGGCGCGTAATGGCGAATCGCCCCAGCGGCGCTACACGAAAGTAGGGGTTCGGCGGGGTT
>NZ_JBOBDM010000116.1:0-5890 GCF_050586605.1 Pseudomonas sp. ES1
CATCGGCGCACCGCCGCTCCCACAGGGTCGGTGTGGTACCTCGAATTTCAAGAACAAGAAGGTGCCCCCGCATGCATTACCCCACCCTCAACTTCGCCCTGGGCGAAACCATCGACATGCTCCGCGACCAGGTGCGCACCTTCGTCGCCGCCGAGCTGGCCCCGCGCGCCGCACAGATCGACCACGACAACCTGTTCCCCGCCGACATGTGGCGCAAGTTCGGCGACATGGGCCTGTTGGGCATCACGGTTGCGGAGGAGTACGGCGGCGCCGGCCTGGGCTACCTGGCCCACGTGGTATCGATGGAAGAGATCAGCCGCGGGTCGGCCTCGGTGGCCCTGTCCTACGGCGCCCACTCCAACCTGTGCGTCAACCAGATCAACCGCAACGGCACCCACGAGCAGAAACTCAAGTACCTGCCCAAGCTGATCAGCGGCGAGCACATCGGCGCCCTGGCCATGAGCGAACCCAACGCCGGCTCCGACGTGGTGTCGATGAAGCTGCGCGCCGAAAAACGCGGCGACCACTATGTGCTCAACGGCAGCAAGACCTGGATCACCAACGGCCCCGACGCCAACACCTATGTGATCTACGCCAAGACCGACCTGGACAAGGGCCCCCACGGCATCACCGCGTTCATCGTCGAGCGCGACTGGAAAGGTTTCAGCCGCAGCAACAAGTTCGACAAGCTGGGCATGCGCGGCTCCAACACTTGCGAGCTGTTCTTCGATGACGTGGAAGTACCGGAAGAGAACATCCTCGGCCAGCTCAACGGCGGCGTGCGGGTGCTGATGAGCGGCCTGGACTACGAGCGCGTGGTGCTCTCGGGCGGCCCGACCGGCATCATGCAGAGCTGCATGGACCTGGTGGTGCCCTACATTCACGACCGCAAGCAGTTCGGCCAGAGCATCGGCGAGTTCCAGCTGATCCAGGGCAAGATCGCCGACATGTACACCCAGCTCAACGCCAGCCGCGCCTACCTGTACGCCGTGGCCCAGGCTTGCGACCGCGGCGAGACCACCCGCAAGGACGCCGCCGGGGTGATCCTGTACACCGCCGAGCGCGCCACGCAGATGGCCCTGGAGGCGATCCAGATCCTCGGCGGCAACGGCTACATCAATGAGTTCCCGGCTGGCCGCCTGTTGCGCGATGCCAAGCTGTACGAAATCGGCGCCGGCACCAGCGAGATCCGCCGGATGCTGATCGGTCGCGAACTGTTCAACGAAACCCGCTGAGCATAAGGAACGGGCGCACATGGCTACCTTGCACACCCAGATCAACCCGCGCTCGGCGGAGTTCGCCGGCAACAGCGCGGCCATGCTCGAGCAGGTCACGAAACTGCGCGGCCTGCTGGCCCAGGTCAACCAGGGCGGTGGGCCCAAGGCCCAGCAGCGGCACACCTCACGCGGCAAGCTGCTGCCGCGCGAGCGGATCGACCGCCTGCTCGACCCCGGTTCGGCGTTCCTCGAAATCGGCCAGCTGGCCGCCCATGAGGTGTACGGCGAAGACGTACCCGCCGCCGGTGTGATCGCCGGTATCGGCCGCGTCGAGGGCGTGGAGTGCATGATCGTGGCCAACGACGCCACGGTCAAAGGCGGCTCCTACTACCCGCTGACGGTGAAGAAGCACCTGCGCGCCCAGACCATCGCCCTGCAGAACCGCCTGCCGTGCATCTACCTGGTGGACTCCGGCGGCGCCAACCTGCCACGCCAGGACGAGGTGTTCCCCGACCGCGAGCACTTCGGGCGGATCTTCTTCAACCAGGCCAACATGAGTGCGCTGGGCATCCCGCAGATCGCCGTGGTGATGGGCTCGTGCACCGCCGGTGGCGCCTATGTGCCGGCCATGGCCGACGAGGCGATCATGGTGCGCCAGCAGGCGACCATCTTCCTCGCCGGCCCGCCCTTGGTGAAAGCGGCGACCGGTGAAGTGGTCAGCGCCGAGGACCTCGGCGGCGCCGACGTGCACTGCCGCACCAGCGGCGTGGCCGACCATTATGCCGACAATGATGAACACGCCCTGGCCATCGCCCGGCGCAGCGTGGCCAACCTCAACTGGCACAAGCTCGGCAAGCTGCAATGCCAGGCACCGATTGCACCGCTGTATGGCGCCGAAGAGTTGTATGGCGTGGTACCGGCCGATGCCAAGCAGCCATTCGATGTGCGCGAGGTGATTGCGCGCCTGGTCGACGGCTCGGTGTTCGATGAATTCAAGGCGCTGTTCGGCACCACCCTGGTCTGTGGTTTCGCCCATCTGCACGGCTACCCGGTGGCGATCCTGGCCAACAACGGCATCCTGTTCGCGGAAGCTGCGCAAAAAGGCGCGCACTTCATCGAGCTGGCCTGCCAGCGCGGCATCCCGCTGCTGTTCCTGCAGAACATCACCGGCTTCATGGTCGGCAAGAAATACGAAGAAGGCGGCATCGCCAAGCACGGCGCCAAACTGGTAACCGCAGTGGCCTGCGCCCAGGTGCCGAAGTTCACGGTGATCATCGGCGGCAGCTTCGGTGCCGGCAACTACGGCATGTGCGGCCGCGCCTACGACCCGCGCTTTTTGTGGATGTGGCCCAATGCGCGGATCGGCGTGATGGGTGCCGAACAGGCGGCCGGCGTGCTGGCCCAGGTCAAGCGCGAGCAGAGCGAGCGCAGCGGCGAAGTGTTCAGCCTGGAAGACGAGAAGAAGCTCAAGCAGCCGATCCTCGACCAGTACGAGCACCAGGGGCACCCCTACTACTCCAGCGCCCGGCTGTGGGACGACGGCGTCATCGACCCGGCGCAGACCCGCGACGTGCTCGGCCTGGCGCTGTCTGCCGCGCTGAACGCCCCGATCGAACAGAGCCGCTTCGGCATTTTCCGGATGTGACCCATGACCGATTTCGCCACTATCGAGCTGGAACACGACCCCCGCGGCTTCACCACCCTGTGGCTGAGCCGGGAAGACAAGAACAACGCCTTCAACGCCCAGATGATCCGCGAGCTGATCGTCGCGCTGGACCGGCTGGCCGAAGACGGCAGCCTGCGCTTCCTGCTGCTGCGTGGCCGTGGCCGGCATTTCAGCGCCGGCGCCGACCTGGCCTGGATGCAGCAGTCGGCGCAACTGGACTTCAATACCAACCTCGATGACGCCCATGAGCTGGGCGAGCTGATGTATGCCCTGCACCGCCTCAAGGCCCCGACCCTGGCCGTGGTGCAAGGCGCGGCCTTTGGTGGCGCGCTGGGCTTGATCAGTTGCTGCGATATGGCCATCGGCACCGAAGACGCGCAGCTGTGCCTGTCGGAAGTGCGCATCGGCCTTGCCCCGGCGGTGATCAGCCCGTTCGTGGTCAAGGCCATCGGCGAGCGCGCCACACGCCGCTATGCCCTTACCGCCGAGCGCTTCAGCGGGGCACGTGCCCGTGAACTGGGCCTGCTGGCCGAGGTGTACCCGGCCGGCGAACTGGACGCCCAGGTCGAAGCCTGGGTGGACAACCTGCTGCACAACAGCCCCCAGGCCCTGCGCGCCACCAAGGACCTGTTGCGCGAAGTGGACGACGGCGAGCTGAGCCCGGCCCTGCGCCGCTACTGTGAGAACACCATCGCCCGTATCCGCGTCAGCGCCGAAGGCCAGGAGGGCCTGCGCGCCTTCCTGGAAAAACGCCGCCCCGCCTGGCAAACCGAACAGAAGAAGGAACCGCGCCCATGAGCCGTCCCACGTTGACCACCCTGCTGGTCGCCAACCGCGGCGAGATCGCCTGCCGGGTGATGCGCACCGCCAAGGCCCTGGGCCTGACCACCGTGGCCGTGCACAGCGCCACCGACCGTGACGCCCGCCACAGCCGCGAAGCCGACATCCGCGTCGACCTGGGCGGCAGCAAGGCCGCCGACAGCTACCTGGTGATCGACAAACTGATCGCCGCGGCCAAGGCCAGCGGCGCCCAGGCCATCCACCCGGGCTATGGTTTTTTATCGGAGAACGCCGGCTTCGCCCGCGCCATCGAACAGGCCGGGCTGATCTTCCTCGGCCCACCGGCCAGCGCCATCGACGCCATGGGCAGCAAGTCGGCGGCCAAGGCGCTGATGGAGGCTGCCGGCGTGCCGCTGGTACCGGGTTACCACGGTGAGGCGCAGGATATCGACACCTTCCGCGCCGCCGCCGAACGCATCGGCTACCCGGTGCTGCTCAAGGCCAGCGCCGGTGGTGGCGGCAAGGGCATGAAGGTGGTCGAGGAGGAAAGCCAGCTGGCCGACGCCCTGGCCTCGGCCCAGCGTGAAGCACAGTCGTCGTTCGGCGATGCACGCATGCTGGTGGAAAAATACGTGCTCAAGCCGCGCCATGTGGAAATCCAGGTGTTCGCTGACCAGCACGGCAATTGCCTGTACCTGAACGAGCGCGACTGCTCGATCCAGCGTCGCCACCAGAAGGTCGTGGAAGAAGCGCCAGCCCCGGGCCTGTCCCCCGAGCTGCGCCAGGCCATGGGCCAGGCGGCAGTACGCGCGGCCCAGGCCATAGGGTACGTGGGTGCCGGTACCGTGGAGTTCCTGCTCGACGCCCGTGGCGAGTTCTTCTTCATGGAGATGAACACCCGCCTGCAGGTGGAGCACCCGGTCACCGAGGCCATCACCGGCCTCGATCTGGTGGCCTGGCAGATTCGCGTCGCCTGTGGCGAAGCACTGCCGATCACCCAGGAGCAGGTACCGCTGATCGGCCATGCGATCGAAGTGCGGCTGTACGCCGAGGATCCGGCCAACGAATTCCTGCCGGCCACCGGCACCCTGGCGCTGTACCGCGAGTCGGCGCCGGGTGAAGGGCGGCGGGTGGACAGCGGGGTCAGCGAGGGCGATGTGGTGTCGCCGTTCTACGACCCGATGCTGGGCAAGCTGATTGCCTGGGGCCAGGACCGCGAACAGGCGCGCCTGCGGCTGCTGGCAATGCTCGATGAGTTCGCCATCGGTGGCTTGAAGACCAACATCGCCTTCCTGCGCCGCATCCTCGCCCACCCGGCGTTTGCTGCGGCGGAGCTGGACACGGGGTTCATTCCACGTCATCAGGACGTTCTGCTGCCAGCGGTCGAAACCTTGCCCGCGCCGTTCTGGGAAGCTGCCGCCGAAGCCTGGCTACAAAGTGCGCCAGCCGCGCAACGCGAGGACGACCCGGCCTCGCCGTGGGCCGCCCGCGAGGGGCTGCGCCTGGGATTGCCAGCGCGTAGCAGCCTGCATTTGCAGTGTGAGGGGCATGAGCAGGCGGTTGCCCTGGAGCGCACTGCGCCGTCTGCCTACCAGCTGGTTGGCGAACAGCTGTGCCACGACCAGGACGGCATCCGCCGTCGCCATCTGGCCGTGCGCCGGGGCGGCACCCTGTACCTGCAGTGGCACGGCGAGCTGCATGCCGTCAGCGTGCATGACCCGATTGCCGCCGCTGAAGCCAGCCACAGCCATCAGGGCGGGCTTGGTGCGCCAATGAATGGCAGTATCGTGCGCGTGCTGGTGGAGCCGGGGCAGGTGGTGGAGGCTGGCACCGCGTTGGTGGTGCTGGAGGCGATGAAGATGGAGCACAGCATTCGCGCGCCCCATGGCGGGACGGTGAAGGCGTTGTTCTGTCAGGAAGGGGATATGGTCAGCGAGGGGACGGTGCTGGTGGAGTTGGAGGCGGAGTGATGGCGACAATGTGTTCGCCGAAAGAGTTTTGGCGCCTATGAGATCGAGCGCCGCCCGCGCGGCGCATCGCTGGCAAGCCAGCTCCCACATTTGTTTCGGGCCAATTACTTCTGTTGTTTCATCGCTGTACGCCTTGTTGACACGACGCGGTATTGAGGTGGGCACCACTGGCGCCTCGCTGGACTTGAGGCATGCGCCAAGGCGGGCAGCGGTACCCTAACAGGCAAAATTGGCCCGAAACATATGTGGGAGCTGGC
>NZ_JBOBDM010000117.1:0-5344 GCF_050586605.1 Pseudomonas sp. ES1
GCAAAAAAACGGCAAATCTGCGACAATCCCGCCCCTTCGAATGCCGATCATGAATAAGCAGCGCCCGCTGCATCATTAAAAAGCCCCATGACAGACCACGCCATCGACCAACTGCTGAACAACCTCGACCACGCCATGATCGCCGACCGCCATCGCCTGCGGCGGCAACTGCATGAGCTGCGCAAGCGCCCAGACGAGGCCAAGCTTGCGCAGTGGGTGGAGAGGGTCCAGGCCTCCTTTGCCCAGGTCACCGCGCGCCAGCAGAGCGTGCCGAGCATCCGTTACGACGACAGCCTGCCGATTGCGGCCAAGCGTGACGAGATCAAGAAGGCCCTGGCCGAGCACCAGGTGCTGGTGATCGCTGGCGAGACCGGTTCGGGCAAGACCACCCAGTTGCCGAAGATCTGCCTGGAACTGGGGCGCGGCAGCCATGGCCTGATCGCCCACACCCAGCCGCGGCGGATCGCCGCGCGCAGCGTGGCGGCGCGGGTCGCCGAAGAACTCGGCACGCCGCTGGGCGCGCTGGTCGGTTACCAGGTGCGTTTCGAGGACCAGAGCGACTCCAACACCTTGGTCAAACTGATGACCGACGGCATCCTGCTGGCCGAGACCCAGCACGACCGCTTCCTCGAGCGCTACGACACGATCATCGTCGACGAGGCTCACGAGCGCAGCCTGAACATCGATTTCCTGCTGGGCTACCTCAAGACCCTTCTGCACCGTCGCCCTGAGCTGAAGCTGATCATCACCTCGGCGACCATCGACCTGGAGCGTTTCTCCAAGCACTTCGACGGCGCGCCGATCATCGAGGTGTCCGGGCGCACGTACCCGGTGGATACCTGGTATCGCCCGTTGACCAGCGAGCAGGACGAGGAGGGCAACCAGATCGAGGACGACCTCTCGGTCGACCAGGCGATCCTCGCCACCCTCGATGAGATTGCCCAGCACGAACGCAGCCAGGGCAAGGGCCCGGGCGATGTGCTGGTGTTCCTGCCCGGCGAGCGCGAGATCCGCGATGCCGCCGAGATCCTGCGCAAGGCGCAGCTGCGCCATACCGAGATCCTGCCGCTGTATGCGCGCCTGTCGCCGGCCGAGCAACAGCGGATCTTCCAGTCCCACAGCGGCCGCCGTGTAGTGTTGGCGACCAACGTTGCCGAAACCTCGCTGACGGTGCCGGGCATCCGCTATGTCATCGACAGCGGCACCGCGCGCATCAGCCGCTACAGCTACCGCGCCAAGGTCCAGCGCCTGCCCATCGAGGCGGTGTCCCAGGCCAGCGCCAACCAGCGTAAAGGCCGCTGCGGCCGGGTCGAGCCCGGTATCTGCATCCGCCTGTACAGCGAAGAGGACTTCAACGGCCGGCCGGCGTTCACCGACCCGGAGATCCTGCGTACCAACCTGGCGGCGGTGATCCTGCAGATGCTGCACCTGCGCCTGGGTGCCATCGACGCGTTCCCGTTCATCGAGCCGCCGGATGGCAAGGCCATCAGCGACGGTTTCAACCTGCTGCAGGAGCTGTCGGCGGTCAACCGCGAGAACCAGCTCACGCCGCTGGGCCGCCAACTGGCGCGCCTGCCGATCGACCCGCGGCTGGGCCGCATGCTGCTCGAAGGCGCACGCCTGGGCAGCCTGCAAGAGGTGTTGATCGTTGCCAGTGCGCTGTCGGTGCAGGACCCGCGCGAGCGCCCGCCGGAGCGCCAGCAGGCGGCCGACCAGGCCCATGCCCAGTGGAAGGACGTCGATTCCGACTTCGCCGCCCTGGTCAACCTGTGGCGCGGTTTCGAGGAACAGCGCCAGGCGCTGACCGCCAACCCGCTGCGCAACTGGTGCCGGAAGAACTTCCTCAACTACTTGCGTTTGCGCGAGTGGCGCGATGCCCATCGTCAGCTGGCGCTGATCTGCCGCGACCTGCAGCTTACGGTGAACAAAGAGCCGTGCGATTACCCACGCATGCACAAGGCGATCCTCAGCGGCCTGCTCAGCCAGATCGGCCACAAGGCTGAAGAGGGCGACTATCAGGGCGCGCGTCAGCGGCGCTTCTGGATTCATCCCTCGTCCGGCATCGGCCGCAAGCGCCCGCAGTGGGTGATGGCCGCCGAACTGGTGGAAACCACCAAGCTGTACGCGCGCATGGTGGCCAAGATCGAACCGGACTGGATCGAACCGCTGGCCACCCATCTGATCAAGAAGAACCACTTCGAGCCCCATTGGGAGAAGAAGCGCGGGCAGGTGGTGGCTTACGAGCAGATCACCCTGTACGGGCTGATCGTGGTCGGCCGCCGGCCGGTGCACTTCGGCCCGATCGACCCGGCCACGTCACGGGAGCTGTTCATCCGCGAGGGGCTGGTCGGCGGCGAGATCCAGTCGCGGGCCAAGTGCCTGGCGGCCAACAAACGCCTGCTCGAGCAGCTCGACGAGCTGGAAGCCAAGGCACGCCGGCGCGACATCCTTGCCGATGAAGAGACGCTGTACGCCTTCTACGAGGCGCGCCTGCCGCAAGAGATTCACCAGACCGCGACCTTCGACGCCTGGTACCGGATGACCAGCCAGAAGGATGCCGACCTGCTGATCATGCGCGAGGAAGACGTGCTGGCCCGCGAGGCCAGCGAGGTGACCGCCGCGCAGTACCCGGACCATCTGCAGGTGGGCGATCTGCGCCTGTCGCTGAGCTATCACTTCGAGCCCAACCACCCACGCGATGGTGTGACCGTGCGGGTGCCGGCGCCGCTGCTGCCGAACCTGCCGGGCGAACGCCTGGAATGGCTGGTGCCGGGGCTGCTGGAGGCCAAGTGCATTGCCCTGGTGCGCAACCTGCCCAAGGCCTTGCGCAAGAACTTCGTGCCGGTGCCGGACTTCGTCAAGGCGGCGCTGTCGCGCATGACCTTCGGCCAGGGCGGCCTGCCGCAGGCCCTGGGGCAGGAACTGCTGCGCATGACCGGGGCACGGGTGTCCGATGAAGCCTGGGCGGAAGCCGCCGGGCTGGTGGAAGGCCACCTGCGCATGAACATCGAAGTGGTCGACGCCGCGGGCAAGTTCCTCGGTGAGGGCCGTGACCTGGCCGAGCTGACCGCGCGCTTCGCCGCCGCCAGCCAGGCGGCGCTGGCCCTGCCGCGCAACGAGAAGGCCGAGCAGCCGGTGCAGGCCAAGGCCTTCACCCAGGTAGCGCAGACCGCCCAACAGAAGATCGCCGGGCTGTCGATGACCGTCTACCCGGCGTTGGTCGAGGACAACGGCAGCGTGCGCGAGGGGCGTTTCTCCACCCAGGCCGAAGCCGAGTTCCAGCACCGCCGCGCACTGCAGCGCCTGTTGCTGCAGCAGCTGGCCGAGCCGGCCAAGTTCCTGCGCGGCAAGCTGCCGGGGCTGACCGAGCTGGGCTTGCTGTACCGCGAGCTGGGGCGGGTCGAGGCGTTGGTCGAGGACATCCTGCTGGCCAGCCTCGACAGCTGCATCCTTGAAGGCGAAGACCCCTTGCCCCGCGACGGTGCCGGCCTGGCGTCACTGGCCGAGCGCAAGCGCGGCAGCTGGACCGAGCATGCCGAACGCCTGGCGCGCCTGACCCTTGAGGTGCTGAAGCTATGGCATGGCCTGCAGAAGCGCTTCAAGGGCAAGATCGACCTGAGCCAGGCGGTGGCGCTGAACGATATCAAGCAGCAACTGGCCAACCTGGTCTACCCGGGCTTCGTGCGTGAGACACCGGGCGTCTGGCTCAAGGAACTGCCACGTTATCTCAAGGCGGTGGAACTGCGCCTGGAGAAGCTGGGGTCGCAGGTGCAGAAGGATCGGGTGTGGAGTGGCGAACTGGCCAATTGCTGGGCCCAGTACAAGGCCCGTGCCGACAAGCATGCCCAGGAGGGCAAGCGTGACGAGCAGTTGCTGATGTACCGCTGGCTGCTGGAGGAGTACCGGGTTTCGTTGTTCGCTCAGCAGTTGGGAACGAAAGTGCCGGTTTCCGACAAGCGACTGAGCAAGCAGTGGAGCCAGGTGGAAGCCTAACCGTTGCAACTTGTGGCAAACTTGCTGGAATTTTGGGCCGCTTTGCGGCCCATCGCTGGCAAGCCAGCTCCCACAAGGTAATGCAATCGCTGTGGGAGCGGGTTTACCCGCGAACGAGGGCGCAGCCCTCGCCCGTAAATTGGCACCAAGGTGCCATTATGTTGCCCTTTTCCCGGCCTGCGCCGCATGGCGATGGCCTTTGACCAGAGGAACGACCGTGCACAACGTCGTGATCAGCGGCACCGGCCTGTATACCCCGGCCCAGAGCATTTCCAACGAAGAACTGGTGGAATCCTTCAACACCTGGTCGCAGCAGTTCAACCAGGACAACGCCGCGGCCATCGAGCGCGGTGAAATCGAGGCAGCGCCGTTGTCCGATGCCGCCTTCATCGAGAAGGCCTCGGGCATCAAGAGCCGCTTCGTGATGGACAAGGCCGGCATCCTTGACCCGCAGCGCATGAAGCCGCGCCTGGCTGAGCGCAGCAACGACGAACCCTCGGTGCTTTGCGAAATGGCCGTGGCCGCCGCCCGCCAGGCACTGGAGCGCGCCGGTCGCACCGCCGCCGATGTCGACGGCGTGATCGTCGCCTGTTCCAACCTGCAGCGCCCGTACCCGGCCATCGCCATCGAAGTGCAGCAGGCACTGGGCATCCAGGGCTTCGCCTTCGACATGAACGTGGCCTGTTCCTCGGCCACCTTCGGCATCCAGACCGCCGCCAACAGCGTGCAGCTGGGCCAGGCGCGTGCGGTGCTGATGGTCAACCCAGAGGTCTGCACCGGCCACCTGAACTTCCGTGACCGTGACAGCCACTTCATCTTCGGTGACGCCGCCACTGCCGTGCTGATCGAGCGTGCCGACCAGGCCACCTCGAAGCACCAGTTCGACATCGTTAGCAGCAAGCTGTGGACCGAGTTTTCCAACAACATTCGCAACAACTTCGGTTTCCTCAACCGTGCGGCAGAGGAGGGCGAGGGCGCCGCGGACAAACTGTTCATCCAGGAAGGCCGCAAGGTGTTCCGCGAGGTGTGCCCGAAGGTGGCCGAGATCGTCGGCCAGCACCTTGAAGAGAACGATCTGCAGCCCAACGACGTCAAGCGCTTCTGGCTGCACCAGGCCAACCTGAGCATGAACCACCTGATCGTCAAGAAGCTGTTGGGGCGTGAGGTGGCCGAGGAAGAGGCGCCGGTGATTCTGGACCGTTATGCCAACACCAGTTCGGCGGGCTCGGTGATCGCCTTCCATCTGTACCAGGATGACTTGGCTGCGGGCTCGCTGGGGGTGTTGAGTTCGTTTGGCGCGGGGTATTCGATCGGTAGCGTGATTCTGCGCAAGCGCTGATCTGCGGGTTCG
>NZ_JBOBDM010000118.1:0-4594 GCF_050586605.1 Pseudomonas sp. ES1
CCTCCCTTTTTCCCAATTCTCGACAAAAGCCGGCTCCCACAAGAAGCCATGCGCTGACCACTGTGGGAGCCGGCTTGCCGGCGATGAGGCACTGCCAGGCAGCGCGACAACCTCCTCTTTTCCCAATTCTCGACAATACTTGCCCCATCGCACGTGGGCAGGATCGCCCGTGGTCGCGCGTAATCCATAACAACCTCGCATCCAGGGAACCGGACCATGTTGCGCCGCCGCATGCTGATCATGTTGGCCGTTGTCTTGCTGATCGTGCTGATCCTGGGGGGCATCAAGGCCTTCTCCATCTATAAACAGGTGCAGATGTTCAGCCAACCCAAGCCGCCGGTCAGCGTTGCCGCAGCCCAGGCCGAACTGCGCCAGTGGCAGCAGCGCCTGCCGGCGGTCGGCAGCCTCAAGGCCTACCAGGGCGTGGAGCTGAGCCTGGAGGTGGCCGGCACGGTCAAGTCGCTGCACTTCGAGTCGGGCCAGCAGGTCAAGGCCGGGCAACTGCTGCTGCAACTGGACCACGACCAGGAAACCGCGCTGCTCGGCACCGCCCAGGCCGACCTCAACCTGGCCAAGGTCGACTTCGGCCGCGGCAGCCAGCTGGTCGGCGACTCGGCCATCTCCCGCGGTGAATACGACCGCCTGACCACCCAGTACCGGCGCAACCAGGCGGTGGTCGATCAACTCAAGGCGTCGCTGGCGAAAAAAAGCATCAGCGCGCCGTTCAGCGGCACCATCGGCATTCGCCAGGTGGATGTCGGCGCCTACCTCGCCAGTGGCACGGTGATCGCCACCCTGCAGGACCTGTCCAGCCTCTACGTCGACTTCAACGTGCCCGAGCAGGCCCTGCCGCACCTGAGCCTGGGCCAACAGGTGCTGGTGCAGGTGGCGGCCTACCCGGGCCAGACCTTCCCCGCCAGCCTCAGTGCGATCAACCCGAAGGTCGAGGAAAGCACCCGCAACCTGCTGGCCCGCGCCACGCTGGCCAACCCCGACGGCAAGCTGCTGCCGGGTATGTTCGCCAGCCTGCAGCTGCTGCTGCCCAACCCGCAGCCGCAGGTGGTGGTGCCGGAAAACGCCATCACCTTCACGCTGTATGGCAACTCGGTCTATGTGATCAGCCCGAAAAAGACCGAAGAGGGTCAGCCAGTGCCCGGTGCCGACGGCCAACCGCAGTTGATTGCCGAACAGCGCACCGTGCAGACCGGCGAACGGCGCGATGGCTGGGTGGTGGTGAGCAAGGGCCTGCAGGCCGGCGACCAGGTGGTGACCGCCGGCCAGCTCAAGCTGAGCCCCGGCGCAGCCATCCGTATCAGCGACGACCAGGCCCTGAAACCTGCCGCGCCCGGCGCGAACTGAACGGGAGGCGGCCATGGCATTCACCGACCCGTTCATCCGTCGCCCGGTATTGGCCAGCGTGGTCAGCCTGCTGATCCTGCTGCTGGGCCTGCAAGCCTGGAACAAGCTGCAGATCCGCCAGTACCCGGCCATGGAAAACGCCCTGATCACGGTGACCACCGCCTACCCCGGGGCCAACGCCGAAACCATCCAGGGCTACATCACCCAGCCGCTGCAACAGAGCCTGGCCAGCGCCGATGGCATCGACTACATGACCTCGGTGAGCCGGCAGAACTTCTCGGTGATCTCGGTCTACGCACGCATCGGCGCCGACACCGACCGCCTGTTCACCCAACTGCTGGCCAAGGCCAACGAGGTGCGCAACAAGCTGCCGCAAGACTCGGAAGACCCGGTGCTGAGCAAGGAAGCCGCCGACGCCTCGGCGCTGATGTACATCAGCTTCTACAGCACCCAGATGAGCAACCCGCAGATCACCGACTACCTGTCGCGGGTGATCCAGCCCAAGCTGGCCACCCTGCCTGGCATGGCCGAAGCGCAGATCCTCGGCAATCAGGTGTTCGCCATGCGCATCTGGATCGACCCGGTGAAGCTGGCCGGCTTCGGCCTGTCGGCGGTGGACGTGACCAGTGCGGTGCGCCGTTACAACTTCCTCGCCGCCGCCGGTGAGGTGAAGGGCGAGTACGTGGTGACCAGCATCAACGCCAGCACCGAACTCAAGACCGCCGAGGCCTTCGCCGCCCTGCCGGTCAAGACCGCCGGCGACAGCCGGGTACTGCTGGGCGATGTGGCGCGCATCGAGATGGGCGCCGAGAACTACGACACGGTCAGTTCGTTCGACGGCACGCCGTCGGTGTACATCGGCATCAAGGCCACCCCGGCGGCCAACCCGCTGGACGTGATCAAGGAAGTGCGCAAGCTCATGCCGCAGCTGGAGGAAGAACTGCCGTCGAGCCTCAAGGTGTCGATCGCCTACGACGCCACGCTGTTCATCCAGGCCTCGATCAATGAAGTGATCAAGACCCTGGGCGAGGCGGTGTTGATCGTCATTGTCGTGGTGTTCTTGTTCCTCGGCGCCCTGCGCTCGGTGGTAATCCCGGTGGTGACCATCCCGCTGTCGATGATCGGCGTGCTGTTCTTCATGCAGATGATGGGCTACTCGCTGAACCTGCTGACACTGCTGGCCATGGTCCTGGCCATCGGCCTGGTGGTGGACGACGCCATCGTGGTGGTGGAGAACATCCATCGCCATATCGAAGAAGGCAAGACCCCGTTCGAGGCGGCGCTGGAAGGCGCGCGAGAGATTGCCTTGCCGGTGGTGTCGATGACCATCACCCTGGCGGCCGTGTACGCGCCGATCGGTTTTCTCACTGGCTTGACCGGTGCCTTGTTCAAGGAGTTCGCCCTGACGCTGGCGGGTGCGGTGATCATTTCCGGCATCGTCGCCCTGACCCTGTCGCCGATGATGTGCGCCCTGCTGTTGCGCCACGAGCAGAATCCCAGTGGCCTGGCCCACCGCCTGGACCTGATCTTCGAGAGCCTCAAGCTGCGTTACCAGCGCCTGCTGCACGGCACCCTCGACAGCCGCCCGGTGGTGCTGGTGTTCGCCGTGCTGATCCTGTGCCTGATCCCGGTGCTGCTGATGTTCACCCGCAACGAACTGGCGCCGGACGAGGACCAGGGGGTGATCTTCATGATGAGCAGCTCGCCGCAGACCGCCAACCTCGACTACCTCAATGCCTACACCGATAAGTTCACGCCGTTGTTCAGGACCTTCCCCGAGTATTACTCGTCGTTCCAGATCAACGGTTTCAATGGTGTGCAAACCGGCATTGGCGGCTTTTTGCTCAAGCCGTGGAGCGAACGCGAACGCACGCAGATGGCGTTGCTGCCGCTGGTGCAGGCCGAGCTTTCCCAGATCGGCGGCCTGCAGATCTTCGGCTTCAACCTGCCCTCGCTGCCCGGCACCGGTGAAGGGTTGCCGTTTCAGTTCGTAATCAACACCGCCGGTGACTACCCTGCCCTGCTTGATGTGGCCCAGCGCATCAAGACCCGCGCCGAGGCCTCGGGCAAGTTCGCCTTCCTCGATATCGACCTGGCCTTCGACAAGCCTGAAGTGCTGATCGACATCGACCGCGCCAAGGCGGCGCAGATGGGCGTGTCGATGGACGCCCTGGGCGGCACGCTTGCCACCTTGCTCGGCGAGGCGGAGATCAACCGTTTCACCCTCGAAGGCCGCAGCTACAAGGTGATCGCCCAGGTAGAACGGCCCTACCGCGCCAACCCCGGCTGGCTGAACAATTACTACGTGAAGAACGACCATGGCCAGTTGTTGCCGCTATCGACGCTGATCACCCTCAGCGACCGCGCCCGGCCGCGCCAGCTCAACCAGTTCCAGCAGCTCAATTCGGCGATCATCCAGGGGGTGCCGATGGTGAGCATGGGCGAGGCGCTGGACACCGTGCGGGCCATCGCCCGCGAAGAAGCGCCTGAAGGCTTCTCGGTTGACTATGCCGGTACGGCGCGGCAGTTCGTGCAGGAGGGCAGTGCGTTGTGGATGACCTTTGGCCTGGCCCTGGCGATCATCTTTTTGGTGCTGGCGGCGCAGTTCGAGAGTTTCCGTGATCCGTTGGTGATTTTGGTGACGGTGCCGTTGTCGATCTGTGGGGCGTTGTTGCCGCTGTTCCTTGGGGTGTCGAGCATGAACATCTACACCCAGGTGGGGCTGGTGACCTTGATCGGGCTGATTACCAAGCACGGCATCCTGATCGTCGAGTTTGCCAATCAGTTACGGGAGGAAAAGGGCCTGGGGGTGCGTGAGGCGATCGAGGAGGCGGCGGCGATTCGCCTGCGGCCGGTGCTGATGACCACGGCGGCCATGGTGTTTGGCATGGTGCCGTTGATTCTGGCGACCGGGGCTGGGGCGGTCAGCCGGTTTGATATCGGGCTGGTGATTGCTACGGGGATGTCGATTGGGACGTTGTTTACGTTGTTTGTGTTGCCTTGTATTTATACGGTGTTGGCGCATAAGGGGCGGGGTTTGGCTGGGTGAGATTTTGTTTTTGGGTTCGGGTTCGGGTTCGGCTTTCAGAGTGTTTGTTTTGATAGATGCATGCGCATTCGGCGGCGATGGCGACTTTTAGTCACCTTTCCGCCCTTACGGCGGCCTACTTTGGTCTTGGCCAAAGTAGGCAAAGCCGCCTGCTCCCATCATACGGCCCCTGCGCTGCGCTCCGGG
>NZ_JBOBDM010000119.1:0-4331 GCF_050586605.1 Pseudomonas sp. ES1
CGCCAGCACGTTGCGGTGGGCAATCGCCACGCCCTTCGGCTTGCCGGTGGAACCGGAGGTGTAGATCACGTAGGCCAGGTTCTGCGCAGCCACGCCCACCTGCGGGTTGTGTTGCGGGTAATCGTGGCACTGGTCGGCGAACACGGTCTGCACGCCGGCCTGCGGCTCCAGCACGTCGGCCAGGGTCAGCAAGACCTTGGCCTGGCTGTCATCGAGCATGTAGGCCACGCGCTCGGCCGGGTAGTCCGGGTCCAGCGGCACGTAGGTGCCACCGGCCTTGAGCACGGCCAGCAGTGCAGTGAGCAGCGCTGCCGAGCGTGGCACGGCGACGCCGACGCGCACCTCGGGGCCAACGCCCAGTTCGATCAGGCGGTGGGCCAGCTGGTTGGCGCGGGCATTGACCTGGGCGTAGCTGTAGCGTTGCTCGCCATCGATCAGGGCCAGGGCGTGCGGCGTGGCCTCGGCGCGGGCTTCGATCTGCTGGTGGATGCAACGGTCCTGCGGGTAATCCAGGGCGTTGGCGTTCCAGGTGACGAACTGCTGTTCGCGCTCCTGCGCGCCGATCAGGCTCAAGGCTGCCAGCGGCTGGCTGGCGTTCTCGAGCATGCCCAGCAACAGGTTGCCCAGGTGCCCGGCCAGGCGCTCGATGGCAGCGCGGCTGAAGGCATCGCAGGCGTAGCTGTATTGCACGTTGAGGGTATCGCCGGCACTCACCAGCAAGGTCAGCGGGTAGCCGGTCTGCTCGCGCATGCGGCTGGCGCCCATGCGCAGCTCCTGCGGCGACTCCTGCTCCAGCGCCTCGGACACCGGGTAGTTCTCGAACACCAGGATGCTGTCGAACAGCGCTTCACCGCCCAGCCCGGCCAGGCGCTGCACGTCGTACAGCGCGCTGTGCTCGTACTCGCGCAGGCTCAGGTTGTCCGCTTGCAGGCTTTGCAGCATGTCTTCCAGCGACTGCTCGGCGGCCGGCGCGGCGATCACCGGCAGGGTGTTGATGAACAGGCCGATCTGCTGCTCGATGCCCGGCAAGCCGGCCGGGCGGCCGGAGACGGTGGCACCGAAGCACACGGTCGACTGCCCGGTGTAGCGCTGCAACAGCAGCAGCCAGGCAGCTTGCACCAGGGTGTTGAGGGTGACCTTGCGGGCCTTGGCGAAGGCGCTCAGGCGCTCGCTGAGCGGGCCTTCGAACACCTGGAAGTGGTCGGCATAACCCTCGCCCTCGCCTGCCCCGCACAGGCCGGCCAGGCGGGTCGGCGCCTCCAGCCCCTGCAGGCGCTCCTGCCAGAAGCGGGTGACCTGGCCGGCATCCTGGCGTTGCAGCCAGCCGATGTAGTCGGCATAGCGGCCCAGGCCACGGGCCGGCTCAAGGCCTGCGTAGCGCTGCATCACCTCGCCCAGCAACTGCGAGTTGCTCCAGCCGTCCATGAGGATGTGGTGATGGGTGTAGATCAGCTGGTAACGGCTCTGGTCGCAACGCACCAGCTGCAGGCGCAGCAACGGCGCCTGGGCCAGGTCGAAGCCCTGGGCACGGTCGGCGTCGGCCAGGGCCTGCAATGCGGCCTGCTGGTCGTCGCGCTCGCGCCAGTCGAGCACGCTCATCGGTACCGCGACTTCGCGCAGCACCACCTGCACCGGGTGCGGCAGGCTGCCTTGCCAGTGGAAGCCGGTGCGCAGGATGTCGTGGCTGTCCAGCGCCGCCTGCCAGGCCTGGCGGAAGCGCTCGGGGTCGAGCCCATCGACCTCCAGGGTCATCTGGTTGATGTAGTCACCCGCCGAATGCTCGTACAGGGTGTGGAACAGCATGCCCTGCTGCATCGGCGAAAGCCGGTAGACATCGCGCAGTTGGCGCGGGTCGAGCGGCAGGTCGTCGAGCTGGGCCTGGTCGAGGCCGCTCAGCGGGAAGTCGGCCGGGGTCACGCCGCTGTTGCCCTCGCTGCAGCAATGGCGCACCAGCTCGGCCAGCTCGGCGCTGTAGGCGTCGGCCAGGCGCTGCACCGTGGCGCTGTCGTACATCGCGCGGCTGAAGGTCCAGCCCAGTTCCAGTTCGCCGTTGTAGACCTGGCCATTGAGGGTCAGCCAGTTGCCCAGCGGCGCATCGAGGCCCTGGTCGCGGCCGGCGACTTCATCGGCCGGGGCGAACAGCGCCTGCTCGTCGTCGAAGCTGGCATCGAACTGGCCCAGGTAGTTGAAGGTGATGCGCGGCACCGGCAAGGCTGCCAGGGCCTGCTGCACCTCGGGCGCGCCCAGGTGACGCAAGGCACCGAAGCCCAAGCCCTTGTCAGGAATGGCGCGCAGCTGCTCCTTGACCGCCTTGATCGACTCGCCCAGGCCCTCGGTCGCCGCCAGGCGCACCGGGTACAGGCTGGTGAACCAGCCCAGGGTACGGGTCAGGTCGACCTCGTCGAACAGCGCCTCGCGGCCATGGCCTTCCAGCTGCAGCAGCATCGCCTGCTCGCCGGTCCAGCGCTGCACCACACGGGCCAGGGCGGTCAGCAGCAGGTCATTGACCTGGGTGCGGTAGGCCGCCGGAGCGTCCTGCAGCAGTTGGCGGGTCAGCGCCTTGTCCAGGTGGCTGCTGACGCTGTCGGCATCGGCGTTCTGCCGGCTGCCGTCGGGGCGGTCGCAAGGAATGTCGTGAGCCACACCTTGCAACTGGGTTTGCCAGTACTGCAGCTGGGCCTGCATGGCCGGGCTGCGGGTGTGCTCGCGCAGGCGCTCGGCCCAGGCCTTGACCGAGCTGGTCTTGGCCGGCAGTTGCACGGCCTGGCCGGCCTGCAGCTGGTTGTAGGCAGTTTGCAGGTCTTCGAACAGGATGCGCCAGGACACGCCGTCGATGGCCAGGTGGTGGATCACCAGGTACAGGCGCTGCTCGCCCTCGCCCAGGTTGGCCAGCACGGCGCGCAGCAGCGGGCCGCCGGCCAGGTCCAGGCTCAGCTGAGCTTCGCTGCCCAGGGCTTGCAGGTCGGTGCAGTCGCGCACCCACAGCAGGTCCTGAGGGGCGCGCTCGGCGAAGCGTGCCTGCCAACCATCGGCGCCCTGGACGAAGCTCAGGCGCAGGGCGTCATGGTGCTCGACCAGCGCCTGCAGGGCACGCGCCAGCAGTGCGGTATCCAGTGGCTGCGCTGGGCGCAGCAGCACCGACTGGTTCCAGTGGTGGCGCTTGACCACCGGCATGTCGAAGAACGCCTGGTGGATCGGCAGCAGCGGCATCTCGCCCTGCACCGGGCCCTGGTCGATCTGCGCCTGGGCTTCGCCCTGCTGGGCGACGCTGGCCAGGCCTTGTACGGTCTGGTGCTGGAACAGCTCTTTCGGGGTGAAGCGGATGCCCGCCTGGCGGGCGCGGCTGACCACCTGGATGGAGATGATCGAATCACCGCCCAGCTCGAAGAAGTTGTCGGCCAGGCCGACGCGCTCGACTTTCAGCACGTCCTGCCAGATGGCGGCGATGCGCTGTTCCAGTTCGCTGCGCGGGGCCACGTAGGCCTGTTGCGCCTGGCTGGCGTCCGGCGCTGGCAGCGCCTTGCGGTCCAGCTTGCCGTTGGCGGTCAGTGGCAGTGCATCCAGTTGCAGCAGGTGTGCCGGGACCATGTAGTCCGGCAGGGTTTCTTTCAGGCGGGCGCGCAGCACTTCGCGCAGGCCGTCTTCGACAGCGCCTTTAGGTACGACATAACCCACCAGTTGCGTGCCCAGCGGGCCGTTGTACGCCAACACCACGGCGCTGGCCACCTCTGGCTGCTCCAGCAGGCGTGCTTCGATCTCGCCCAGCTCGATACGGAAACCGCGGATCTTCACTTGCTGGTCGATCCGGCCGATGTACTCGATCACGCCGTCGGCGTGGTAGCGCGCCAGGTCGCCGGTGCGGTACAGGCGCTCGCCAGTGTTGCCGAACAGGTCGGGGATGAAGCGGGTAGCGGTCAAATCGCCACGGTTCAGGTAGCCACGGGCCAGGCCGGCACGGCCGACGTACAGCTCGCCAGTGCAACCCTTGGCCACCGGGTTCAGGTCAGCATCCAGCACGTACCACGACAGGTCCGGAATCGGCGCGCCAATCGGGCTGCTCGCTTCCAGCTCAAGATCCGCCAGGCTCAACGGACGGTAGGTGACGTGCACCGTAGTTTCGGTGATGCCGTACATGTTGATCAGGCGTGGGGCGTTGTCGCCAAAACGCTCGAACCACGGGCGCAGGCTCTTCACGTCCAGCGCTTCGCCGCCGAACACCACGTGGCGCAGGTTCAGTTGCGGGTCCTGACTATTGAGCGCCTCGTGCATCAGCGCCTTGAACGCCGACGGGGTCTGGTTGAGCACCGTCACCCCTTCCCGGCCCAGCAGGT
>NZ_JBOBDM010000120.1:0-3796 GCF_050586605.1 Pseudomonas sp. ES1
TCAACTGGCAACCACATAGATCAAACTGTACTACTGTACTGGTAATTATCCGCTCTAGCCCCGCGTCATTTCCTGCAAAATCTAAAATTCGCACTAAATTAGTGCGGACCAGTACAGTTACGCCAATTTCGGGTGCAACAGTAGGGTTACACAGTTAACTGAGCCATCGCTTTACTACAGAACTGTATCTACTGTTATGGACAGCAGAGGAGGAAGATGGGCACCAGTTAAATCACTCCCTAATGCCGCCACAAGCGGAAGGATGAAACATCATGGAACGCACCCTCAGTTCCGGTCTGGTTTTCGAAAGCAACGCCCAAGCTTCCCACGCTGCCCTGCCTCTGCGCGCCCTGTCGACCCTGCTGCTGTGGCAACGCCGCATGGCCAGCCGCCGTCAGCTGGCTCGCCTGGACTCCCGCCTGCTGGCCGACGCCGGTATCAGCGAGTCGCAGCGCTACGAAGAGCTGAGCAAGCCGTTCTGGCGCTAAGCCTCGGCCGCCGGCCAACGCCGGCACCGCGAATACACAAGAACCCGTCGCCGGAAACCGCGACGGGTTTTTTGTTTGTCCGCCGCGAGATAGAGCCATCGCACGCAACAGGTACAGTTTCACAAAATGATATATTGGCAGGTACAGTTACCAATTGTGGTCTTTCGCCGCCCCAGGCGCTTGAACCGAGGCGTGTTACGCTTGTCCTACACGCCTGGCAACACCGTACCGTGACGAGCCAAGCGAGCGTCCGATAACCAGAACCATCCAGACCCTGCGCAGGAGTCCACCCATCATGTCCCGTTATCATCTGTTAGGCGCCGCCGTGCTGCTGTCCCTCGCCGGTGCGGCCAATGCCACCAGCTTCGTGGTTACCACTGACGCGGTAGTCGGTGCCGTTGCCGCAACCACCGATGCCACCTCCGACGTAACCTCGTCCTTCCGCGATGACAAGATCGTGCAGGCAGCCCGTGACGACGCCGCCAGCTTCGTTGGCAGCGAAGGCGCGATCCGCGGCGCCAAGCTGGAAAGCGCATTCGTGCACATTCGCCAGCAGCAACCCACGCTGCAAGCCAGCGACGCGCAACTGGCCCGCGCCATCCTCGCGCTCTAGCACAAGCCTTTACACCCGGATTCACTGGCCCCGGCCGGTGCATCCGGGGTAGCCTTTGCTGCCCGAAACCACCGCCTAGAGAGCCCATGCGTTATCTGCCGCCAGTGCTGTTAGCCCTCGCCGGTATGGGAAGCGCCCATGCCATGGATGTCACCACCCAGAGCCTCGTTGCCACCGGCTATGTCACCAGCCAGGTGACCACCGCGCCGTTCGATCGCAAGATCGTCGCCGCCGCCCGTGACGACGCTGCTGCCTTCGTTGCCAGTGATGGCTTGATTCGCGGTGCGCGCCTTCAGGCGGCGCTGGTTTCGCTGCGCCAGGTGCACAGTTGTCACTCTGTCGGCGACCTTGAACTGGCCGAAGCCATCCTCGTCCAATAATTACCCGTTACGCCTTTGTACCTTCTGGAGATGCTCCATGCGTAAATCGCTGATCGCCGCTTCCCTCGGCATGTTGCTGCTGGCCGACATGGCCCAGGCTCACACGCTGGTGGCTACCAGCAATATCATCGTCCGTGCCTCGGCGCGCACGATCGATTTCACCTCCGACACCACCACCTCGATCCGCGATTCGAAAGTCATCCGCGAAGCCCACGACGACGCCGCCAGCTTCGTCGCCAGCAACGGCAACATCCGTGGCGCCCAGCTCGAAGCGGCCTTCGACACCCTGCGCACCCGTGTGCCGGAAGCCCGCGACGCCAGCGACCAGGTGCTGGCCGAAGCCATCCTCGCCCTGTGAAACGCACGCGTGCCTGGCTGCTCGGCTGCGTCCTGACGCTGCTCGGCACGCCCGCCCTGGCCGACCTGCAGCTGGTGCTGCAGGCAGACGGCCTCGACCAGCCACAGCAGCTGGCCACCCAGCTGCTGCTCGATGAAGCCATGGCCAAGCTGCCACCACGCTTCAAGCAACAGCTGGACCGCCAGGTAACGGTGAGCTGGACCGAGCGCATGCCCGAGGATGCCTACGGCCAAGCCTCGCCGGTCTCCACCCTCGACCTCAACCGCCGTCTGCTGCCAGGCCTGGTCGATGGCAGTGCCGCCAGCGAAAAGACCAACCGCCCCCACGGCACCGTCCGTGAAGAGTTGCTGGCCACGGTGCTGCATGAACTCACCCACATCTATGACCGCGCCCGCCTGTGGCCCAGCGCCGAGCGCCAGCTCATCACCCGCTGCAAGCGCCAGCAGGGCGCATTGGGCAAGGTAGGCCTGCCGCAGGACTGCCGAGGCCAGGCCGAACGCCGCTTCACCCTGAGCGACGATCCACGCCTGCTCGACCTGGCCGGCTGGCCGCAGTACGTCGGCCGCCGCGGCGAGCGCGAGCAGCACAACGGCCAGGTGGCGCGCAGCCCCGACAGCTACGAGCTGAGCAGCCCCAAGGAATACATCGCGGTCAACATGGAGTACTTCCTCCTCGACCCCAGCTACGCCTGCCGTCGCCCGGCGCTCAACCAGTACCTGAGCGAGCATTTCGGCTGGGCACCGCCGCAGAACACCTGCGCCAAGGCCCTGCCGTTCCTCAACGCCGGCAATGACTTCGCCCGCCAGCCGCTGGGCGAAATCGACCCCGAGCGGGTCTACGAAGTCGACTACCTGCTGGCCGAAGCCAACCAGAACCTGGTCAGCCGCTGGGGCCACAGCATGCTGCGCCTGGTGATCTGCGCCCCCGGCCGGCCGCGCGGCCCAGCGTGCCGCCTGGACCTCGACCAGAGCCTGGTGCTGTCCTACCGGGCCTTCGTCAACGACGTGCAGTTGTCGAGCTGGGGCGGGCTGGTCGGGGCCTACCCGTCGCGGCTGTTCGTCCTGCCGCTGGGCCAGGTGATCGACGAGTACACCAAGACCGAACTGCGCAGCCTGGCCTCGGTGCCGCTCAAGCTCAGCCGCAGCGAGATCGAGAACCTGGTGCGCCAGGCTGCCGAAATGCACTGGAGCTACGACGGCAACTACTTCTTCCTGTCCAACAACTGCGCGGTCGAGAATCTGAAGCTGCTGCGCAGCGGCACCGCCAACCCGCGCCTGAACGACCTCGACAACATCATGCCCAACGGCCTGCTGGAAGTGCTCAAAGGGCGTGGCCTGGCCGACACCAGTGTGCTCGACGACCCACGTGAGGCGCTGCGCCTGGGTTATCGCTTCGACTCCTACCGCGACCGCTACCAGGCCATGTTCGAGGTGTTGAAGAAGCAGTTGCCGATCAAGCAGAGCGCCGTGGAAGACTGGCTGGCCCTGGATGCCGAGCAGCGCCGCCCTTGGTTCGAGCGCGCCGACCTGCGCACCAGTGCGGCGCTGCTGCTGCTCGAGCAGGCCAGCCTGCGCCGGCAGCTGCTGCTGGCCCAGGATGAGGTCAAGCAGCGTTACCTCAATGGCCGGGCGACAAAGGATGGCAGCTTCGACAAGGCCGACCAGGCCCTGCAGGCGATTCTCGCCAACAGTGGCTACCTCAGCCGCCCGGCGGAGCTGCTGGGGGCGGGCGGCTACGGCCTGCCACAGCCCGAGGAGCGCCAGCACCTGGAGCAGGAGAGCAAGGCACGCCAGGCGCAGCTGCTGCGCCTGAGCAACGCCCTGGACCAGCAGGTGAGGGCGCTGCTGGGGCCGCAGCGGGCCAGGGAGATCAAGGCGGTGGAAGCCAACATCAAGCAGGTAGGCGAACACCTGCGCGCGCTGCACAAGGCGGCTGGCGGGCTGCAGTTGCCCTAGCG
>NZ_JBOBDM010000121.1:0-3757 GCF_050586605.1 Pseudomonas sp. ES1
ACGGGCGTTGACCTGGGCGTAGCTGTAGCGTTGCTCGCCGTCGATCAGGGCCAGGGCGTCCGGGGTAGCCTCGGCGCGGGCTTCGATCTGCTCATGAATGCAACGGTCCTGCGGGTAGTCCAGGGCAACCGGGCTGTGATCAACCTGCTCCAGCATCGGCAACGCGCCGAGTGCACGGGATGGCTGGCCGACCATGGCCTGCAACAGGCACTGCAAGTGCCCGGCCAGGCGCTCGATGGCGGCCGCGCTGAAGTGGCTGCGCAGGTAGCTGTAGTGCAGCTCGATGTCGGCACCGGCGTTGATCAGCACGGTCAGCGGGTAATGCACCTGGTCACGGTTGAGCACTTCGCCGAAGCGCAGCACGGCTTCGTCGCTGTCCTGCTGCAGGGCCTTGGACACCGGGTAGTTCTCGAACACCAGCAGGCTGTCGAACAGCTCGCCACCCAGGCCCGACCAGCGCTGCACGTCGTACAGCGGGGTGTGCTCGTGCTCGCGCAGGCTCAGGTTCTGCGCCTGCACCGCCTGCACCCAGTCGGCCACGCTGTGCTGTGGCTGCGGGCTGGCGATCACCGGCAGGGTGTTGATGAACAGGCCGATCTGCTGCTCGATGCCCGGCAGGCTGACCGGCCGGCCGGCCACCGTGGCGCCCATGGCCACCGCGGCCTGCCCGGTGTAACGCTGCAACAGCAGCAGCCAGGCAGCCTGCAGCAGGGTGTTGAGGGTGACCTTCTGCTGCCGGGCGAACTGTTGCAGGCTGTCGGCCAGGGCCGCGTCGAGCTGCACCTGCAGGTCGCCGTGGCCTTCGCCGTCGCTTTCGCCGATGGCGGCGGCCAGGCGGGTCGGCGCGTCGAGGCTGGCGGTCTGTGCCTTCCAGTAGCGCTCGCTGGCAGCCGCGTCCTGCTCGCCCAGCCAGGCAATGTAGTCGCGGTAGCGGCCCTGGGGCGCAGGCGGCAACACGCCGTGGTAGCGCTGCAGCACCTCGCCGAGCAGCTGCGAATTGCTCCAGCCGTCGAGCAGGATGTGGTGGCTGGTGTAGATGAAGTGATGGCGGTGTTCGCCGGTGCGCAGCAGTTGCAGGCGGACCAGCGGCGCGGCGGCCAGGTCGAAGCCCTGCTGGCGCTCGGCGATGGCCAGCGCGTCCAGGGCCGCAGCGAGGTCGTCGCGGCCACGCCAGTCGTGCAGGGCGAATGGCAGCTCCAGGCCCTGCAGCACCACCTGCAGCGGGCGGCTGAACTCGCCCTGCCAGAGGAAGGCGCTGCGCAGGATGTCGTGGTTGTCCAGCGCCGCCTGCCAAGCCTGGCGGAAGCGCTCGGGGTCGAGGCCGTCGACATCCACGCGCATCTGCACGATGTAGTCGCCGTTGCCCTGCTCCAGCAGGCTGTGGAACAGCATGCCCTGCTGCATCGGCGACAGCGGGTAGAGGTCCTGCACTTGGCCGGCGGCGAAGGGCAGCGCCAGCAGTTGGCGCTGGTCGAGGCCGGCCAGCGGCACATCGGAGGGGGTCAGGCCACGGTTGTCCGGGACCAGGCAATGCGCCACCAGCGCCCGCAGCTCATCGGCATAGTCGTCGGCCAGGGCCTGGACCACCGGTTCGGCGAACATGTCCTGGCTGAAGGTCCAGCCCATGCTCAGTTCGCCGTTGTACACCTGGCCATCCAGGCTCAGCCAGTTGCCCAACGGGGCGTCGGCGTCCTGCTCGTCGCCACTGGCCTCGGCGCAGGGTTCGAACAGCGCCTGCGGGTCATCGAAGCTGGCATCGAACTGACCCAGGTAGTTGAAGGTGACCCGTGGCTGCGCCAGCCCGGCCAGCGCCTCGCGCACCGCCGGTGCACCGAGGTGGCGCAGCACGCCGAAGCCCAGGCCCTTGCCCGGCACCGCGCGCAGTTGCTCCTTGATGCCCATGATCGAGGCCGCCAGGCTCTCGGCCGGGGTCAGGCGCAGCGGGAACACAGTGGTGAACCAGCCGAGGGTACGCACCAGGTCGACGTCGTCGAACAGCGCCTCGCGGCCATGGCCTTCAAGCTGGATCAAGGCATGCGGATGGCCGGTCCAGCGCACCAGCACCCGCGCCAGGGCGGTCAGCAACAGATCGTTGACCTGGGTGCGGTAGGCGGCCGGCGCCTGTTGCAGCAGCTGGCGGGTGGTGTCGCGGTCCAGGCGGGTCTGCACCACCAGGCTGCGAGCGTTGCTCAGGCTGGCGTCCAGGCGGGCGCCGGGCAGCGTCGCCGGTACGTCCTGCAGCTGTTCGCGCCAGTAGGCCAGTTCGGCCTGCAATGCGTCGCCCTGGGCATACTGCGCCAGGCGCTCGGCCCAGGCCTTGAGCGAGCTGGTCTTGGCCGGCAGTTGCACGGCCTGGCCGGCCTGCAGTTGCTGGTAGGCCTGCTGCAGGTCTTCGAACAACACCCGCCAGGACACCCCGTCGACCACCAGGTGATGGACGATCAGCAGCAGGCGCTGCTGGCCATCGGCCAGGGTCGCCAGCACGGCGCGCAGCAGCGGGCCGTTGGCCAGGTCGAGGCTGCGCTGGGCCTGGTTGCCCAGGGCCTCCAGGTCGTCGCAGTCACGCACCCACAGCAACGGCTGGGCAGCACGCTCGACAAAGCGCGCCTGCCAGCCGTCGGCGCCCTGGGCGAAGCTCAGGCGCAGGGCATCGTGCTGGGCCACCAGCGCCTGCAATGCCGCTTCCAGCAGTGCAGGGTCCAGTGGCTGGGCGGGCGCCAGCAGCACCGACTGGTTCCAGTGGTGACGCTGTGGAATGGCTTGCTCGAAGAAGCGTTGCTGGATCGGCAGCAACGGCATCTCGCCCTGCACCGGCCCTTGGTCGATCTGCGCCTGGGCCTCGCCCTGTTGGGCGACGCTGGCCAGGCCTTGCACGGTCTGGTGCTGGAACAGCTCTTTCGGGGTGAAGCGGATACCCGCCTGGCGGGCGCGGCTGACTACCTGGATGGAGATGATCGAGTCACCGCCCAGCTCGAAGAAGTTGTCGGCCAGGCCGACGCGCTCGACTTTCAGCACGTCCTGCCAGATGGCAGCGATGCGCTGTTCCAGCTCGCTGCGTGGAGCTACATAGGCCTGTTGCGCCTGGCTGGCGTCTGGCGCTGGCAGTGCCTTGCGGTCGAGCTTGCCGTTGGCGGTCAGCGGCAGTGCATCCAGTTGCAGCAGGTGTGCCGGGACCATGTAGTCCGGCAGGGTTTCTTTCAGGCGCGCACGCAGTACCTCGCGCAGGCCGTCTTCGGCCTGGCCCTTGGGCACCACATAACCCACCAGTTGCGTGCCCAGCGGGCCGTTGTGCGCCAGCACCACGGCGCTGGCCACCTCTGGCTGCTCCAGCAGGCGCGCTTCGATCTCGCCCAGCTCGATACGGAAACCACGGATCTTCACTTGCTGGTCGATCCGGCCGATGTACTCGATCACGCCGTCGGCGTGGTAGCGCGCCAGGTCGCCGGTGCGGTACAGGCGTTCGCCAGTGTTGCCGAACAGGTCGGGGATGAAGCGTGTGGCGGTCAAATCGCCACGGTTCAGGTAGCCACGGGCCAGGCCGGCGCGGCCGACGTACAGCTCACCGGTGCAGCCTTTGGCCACCGGGTTCAGATCAGCATCCAGCACGTACCACGACAGGTCCGGAATCGGCGCGCCGATCGGGCTGCTGGCTTCCAGCTCCAGGTCGGCCAGGCTCAGCGGACGGTAAGTCACGTGCACCGTGGTTTCGGTGATGCCGTACATGTTGATCAGGCGCGGGGCGTTGTCGCCGAAGCGC
>NZ_JBOBDM010000122.1:0-3236 GCF_050586605.1 Pseudomonas sp. ES1
GTGTGGGAGCGGGTTTACCCGCGAAGGGCTGCAAAGCAGCCCCAATCAATGTTTCAGCGAACGACGATCCCGCGTGAAGCCATGTACGCTTTCGCTTCCGGCACCGTGTACTCGCCGAAGTGGAAGATGCTCGCCGCCAGCACCGCGCTGGCATGCCCTTCCAGAATCCCGTCGGCCAGGTGCTGCAGGTTGCCCACACCACCGGAAGCGATCACCGGGATCCCCAGCGCATCGCTGATGGCGCGGGTCACGCCCAGGTCGAAGCCGTTCTTCATGCCGTCCTGGTCCATGCTGGTCAGCAGGATCTCACCGGCACCCAGGCCTTCCATCTTCTTCGCCCACTCCACTGCATCCAGCCCGGTAGGCTTGCGCCCGCCGTGGGTGAAGATCTCCCAGCGCGGCGTTTCGCCCGGGCCGGAGACCTTCTTGGCGTCGATGGCGACGACGATGCACTGCGAACCGAAACGGTCGGCCGCCTCACCCACGAACTCCGGGTTGAACACCGCGGCGGTGTTGATCGAGACCTTGTCGGCACCGGCGTTGAGCAGGTTGCGGATGTCCTGCACGGTACGCACGCCACCGCCCACGGTCAGCGGGATGAACACCTGGCTGGCCATGCGCTCGACGGTATGCAGGGTGGTGTCCCGGCCATCGACGCTGGCGGTGATGTCGAGGAAGGTGATCTCGTCAGCACCCTGCTCGTCGTAGCGACGGGCGATTTCCACCGGGTCACCGGCATCGCGGATGTTCTCGAACTTGACGCCCTTGACCACCCGGCCGTTGTCCACGTCCAGGCAAGGGATGATGCGCTTGGCCAGTGCCATGGTCGTTCCTCAGCCTTGGTAGTTGTCGCAGAAGGCCTGGGCCTCGGCGACGTCGAGGGTGCCTTCGTAGATGGCACGGCCGGTGATGGCGCCGATGATGCCCGGCGCTTTTGCGTCCAGCAGGGCCTTGATGTCACCCAGGTTGTGGATGCCGCCCGAGGCGATCACCGGGATCGAGGTGGCTTCGGCCAGGGCCTTGGTGAAGGGCACGTTGCAGCCCTGCATCATGCCGTCCTTGGCGATGTCGGTGTAGACGATCGACGAGACGCCATCGGCCTCGAAACGCTTGGCCAGGTCGATGACCTGCACGCTGCTCACTTCGGCCCAGCCGTCGGTGGCGACGAAGCCGTCCTTGGCGTCCAGGCCGACGATGATCTTGCCTGGGAAGGCCTTGCACGCTTCGGCGACGAACTCTGGTTGCTTGACCGCCTTGGTGCCGATAATCACGTGGCTGACGCCGGCCTTGACGTAGTGCTCGATGGTTTCCAGCGAGCGGATGCCGCCGCCGATCTGGATCGGCAGGTTCGGGTAACGCTTGGCGATGGCGGTGACCACTTCACCGTTGACCGGCTGGCCTTCGAAGGCGCCGTTGAGGTCGACCAGGTGCAGGCGGCGGCAGCCACCTTCGACCCATTTGGCGGCCATGCTCACCGGGTCGTCGGAAAATACCGTGGAGTCTTCCATGCGGCCTTGGCGCAGACGCACGCAAGCGCCGTCCTTCAGATCGATAGCGGGGATAATCAGCATCTTGGAAACCTGTCTTGTTCGTTGAGTTCAGGGCTTCTCGAGCGCCCACAGGTCGCTTTCGATGCTCTCGAACCGCTCCTTGAGGTGCAGCTGAACATCGGCAATCGCCCTGTTGTAGTAATACGGAGCAACTTCTCTGGAAAACAGCTCGAGGACCTCGGCCACCTCGAACGACCCCAGCTCCAGCTCGAAACGGTCTTCGAGGAAGCGCTTGAGCTTGTCGAGCGCTTCGCGCTCCTGCTCGGGGGCCAGCGTGAGGATCGGCGCCTTGGTCCGCGACCTGCTCATTTACCAGCGCCCATCCCAGGCGACGAAGTTCTGCAGCAGTTGCAGGCCATGGGTATGGCTCTTCTCCGGGTGGAACTGCACGGCGAAGCGCGAGCCCTCGGCCAGCGCGGCGGCGAAATCGACGCCGTAGTGGCCGCGGCCGACGACCTGGCCCGGCTTGCCGGCATTGATGTAGTAGCTGTGCACGAAGTAGAAGCGCGCGCGGTCGGGAATGTCATGCCACAGGGGGTGGTCGTTGGTCTGGCCGACTTCGTTCCAACCCATGTGCGGCACTTTCAGGTGCTCGCCGTCTTCTTTGAGGTCTTTGCCGAAGAAGCGCACCTGGCCGGGGAACAGGCCGATGCAGTCGACACCGTCGTTCTCTTCGCTGTGCTCGAGCAGCGCTTGCATGCCCACGCAGATGCCGAGGAACGGGCGATCCTGGCTGACTTCGCGGACCAGGCTGTCGAAGCCCAGGCGGCGGATTTCGGCCATGCAGTCGCGGATCGCGCCAACGCCGGGGAACACCACGCGGTCGGCTTCACGAATGACGGCGGCGTCGCTGGTGACCAGCACCTTGCCGGCACCCACGTGCTCGAGGGCCTTGGCCACCGAGTGCAGGTTGCCCATGCCATAGTCGATTACGGCTACGGTCTGCATTTACAGGCACCCTTTGGTCGATGGCATCTGCCCGGCCATGCGCTCGTCCTGCTCCACGGCCATGCGCAGCGCGCGGCCGAAGGCCTTGAACACGGTCTCGATCTGGTGGTGGGTGTTGTGGCCACGCAGGTTGTCGATGTGCAGGGTCACCAGGGCGTGGTTGACGAAGCCCTGGAAGAACTCCTGGAACAGGTCGACGTCGAAGCCACCGACGCTGGCGCGGGTGTAGGGGACATGCATCTGCAGGCCCGGGCGGCCGGAGAAGTCGATGACCACACGCGACAGCGCTTCGTCGAGCGGCACGTAGGCGTGGCCGTAGCGGAAGATGCCTTTCTTGTCACCGATGGCCTGGGCAAACGCCTGGCCGAGGGTGATGCCGACGTCTTCGACGGTGTGATGGTCATCGATATGCAGGTCGCCCTTGCATTCGATGTCCAGATCGATCAGCCCATGCCGGGCGATCTGGTCGAGCATGTGTTCAAGGAAAGGCACACCGATATCGAATCGGGCCTTACCAGTGCCATCGAGGTTGATCGAGCACTTGACCTGGGTTTCCAGGGTATTGCGCTCGACGGAAGCCTTACGTTCGACCATCACCAGCTCCGCAAAATCATTGGGCGAAAAGGGCAACATTATAGGCCCAGAACGCGCCAGCTTGAAACGCGGATGACATATGGCAGGGCTAGCAATTGCGGGGGGATGACCGCGTTACAGGTCTATACAACCGTGTTCCGGGGC
>NZ_JBOBDM010000123.1:0-3021 GCF_050586605.1 Pseudomonas sp. ES1
TGAGCGAAATGCGAATTTTCGGCGAATGTCGTCTTCACAGTATAACCAGATTGCTTGGGGTTATATGGTCAAGTGAAGAAGCGCATACGGTGGATGCCTTGGCAGTCAGAGGCGATGAAAGACGTGGTAGCCTGCGATAAGCTTTGGGGAGTCGGCAAACAGACTGTGATCCAGAGATCTCTGAATGGGGGAACCCAGCCAGCACAAGCTGGTTATCTTGTACTGAATACATAGGTGCAAGAGGCGAACCAGGGGAACTGAAACATCTAAGTACCCTGAGGAAAAGAAATCAACCGAGATTCCCTTAGTAGTGGCGAGCGAACGGGGACCAGCCCTTAAGTTGGTTTGAGATTAGTGGAACGCTCTGGAAAGTGCGGCCATAGTGGGTGATAGCCCCGTACACGAAAATCTCTTATCAATGAAATCGAGTAGGACGGAGCACGAGAAACTTTGTCTGAATATGGGGGGACCATCCTCCAAGGCTAAATACTACTGACTGACCGATAGTGAACCAGTACCGTGAGGGAAAGGCGAAAAGAACCCCGGAGAGGGGAGTGAAATAGAACCTGAAACCGTATGCGTACAAGCAGTGGGAGCCTACTTTGTTAGGTGACTGCGTACCTTTTGTATAATGGGTCAGCGACTTATATTCAGTGGCGAGCTTAACCGAATAGGGGAGGCGTAGCGAAAGCGAGTCTTAATAGGGCGCTTTAGTCGCTGGGTATAGACCCGAAACCGGGCGATCTATCCATGGGCAGGTTGAAGGTTAGGTAACACTGACTGGAGGACCGAACCGACTACCGTTGAAAAGTTAGCGGATGACCTGTGGATCGGAGTGAAAGGCTAATCAAGCTCGGAGATAGCTGGTTCTCCTCGAAAGCTATTTAGGTAGCGCCTCATGTATCACTGTAGGGGGTAGAGCACTGTTTCGGCTAGGGGGTCATCCCGACTTACCAAACCGATGCAAACTCCGAATACCTACAAGTGCCGAGCATGGGAGACACACGGCGGGTGCTAACGTCCGTCGTGAAAAGGGAAACAACCCAGACCGTCAGCTAAGGTCCCAAAGTCATGGTTAAGTGGGAAACGATGTGGGAAGGCTTAGACAGCTAGGAGGTTGGCTTAGAAGCAGCCACCCTTTAAAGAAAGCGTAATAGCTCACTAGTCGAGTCGGCCTGCGCGGAAGATGTAACGGGGCTCAAACCATGCACCGAAGCTACGGGTATCACCTTTTGGTGATGCGGTAGAGGAGCGTTCTGTAAGCCTGTGAAGGTGAGTTGAGAAGCTTGCTGGAGGTATCAGAAGTGCGAATGCTGACATGAGTAACGACAATGGGAGTGAAAAACTCCCACGCCGAAAGACCAAGGTTTCCTGCGCAACGTTAATCGACGCAGGGTTAGTCGGTCCCTAAGGCGAGGCTGAAAAGCGTAGTCGATGGAAAACAGGTTAATATTCCTGTACTTCCAGTTATTGCGATGGAGGGACGGAGAAGGCTAGGCCAGCTTGGCGTTGGTTGTCCAAGTTTAAGGTGGTAGGCTGAGATCTTAGGCAAATCCGGGATCTTAAGGCCGAGAGCTGATGACGAGTGCTCTTTAGAGCGCGAAGTGGTTGATGCCATGCTTCCAAGAAAAGCTCCTAAGCTTCAGATAACTGGGAACCGTACCCCAAACCGACACAGGTGGTTAGGTAGAGAATACCAAGGCGCTTGAGAGAACTCGGGTGAAGGAACTAGGCAAAATGGCACCGTAACTTCGGGAGAAGGTGCGCCGGCGAGGGTGAAGGACTTGCTCCGTAAGCCCATGCCGGTCGAAGATACCAGGCCGCTGCGACTGTTTATTAAAAACACAGCACTCTGCAAACACGAAAGTGGACGTATAGGGTGTGACGCCTGCCCGGTGCCGGAAGGTTAATTGATGGGGTTAGCGCAAGCGAAGCTCTTGATCGAAGCCCCGGTAAACGGCGGCCGTAACTATAACGGTCCTAAGGTAGCGAAATTCCTTGTCGGGTAAGTTCCGACCTGCACGAATGGCGTAACGATGGCGGCGCTGTCTCCACCCGAGACTCAGTGAAATTGAAATCGCTGTGAAGATGCAGTGTATCCGCGGCTAGACGGAAAGACCCCGTGAACCTTTACTATAGCTTTGCACTGGACTTTGAGCTTGCTTGTGTAGGATAGGTGGGAGGCTTTGAAGTGGGGACGCCAGTTCTCATGGAGCCATCCTTGAAATACCACCCTGGCAACCTTGAGGTTCTAACTCAGGTCCGTTATCCGGATCGAGGACAGTGTATGGTGGGTAGTTTGACTGGGGCGGTCTCCTCCCAAAGAGTAACGGAGGAGTACGAAGGTGCGCTCAGACCGGTCGGAAATCGGTCGTAGAGTATAAAGGCAAAAGCGCGCTTGACTGCGAGACAAACACGTCGAGCAGGTACGAAAGTAGGTCTTAGTGATCCGGTGGTTCTGTATGGAAGGGCCATCGCTCAACGGATAAAAGGTACTCCGGGGATAACAGGCTGATACCGCCCAAGAGTTCATATCGACGGCGGTGTTTGGCACCTCGATGTCGGCTCATCACATCCTGGGGCTGAAGCCGGTCCCAAGGGTATGGCTGTTCGCCATTTAAAGTGGTACGCGAGCTGGGTTTAGAACGTCGTGAGACAGTTCGGTCCCTATCTGCCGTGGACGTTTGAGATTTGAGAGGGGCTGCTCCTAGTACGAGAGGACCGGAGTGGACGAACCTCTGGTGTTCCGGTTGTCACGCCAGTGGCATTGCCGGGTAGCTATGTTCGGAAGAGATAACCGCTGAAAGCATCTAAGCGGGAAACTTGCCTCAAGATGAGATCTCACTGGGATCTTGAATCCCCTAAAGGGCCGTCGAAGACTACGACGTTGATAGGTTGGGTGTGTAAGCGCTGTGAGGCGTTGAGCTAACCAATACTAATTGCCCGTGAGGCTTGACCATATAACACCCAAGCAATTTGCGCGTAAGCCGAATTGTGGTGGTGAAGACGAAAGACCCGAAA
>NZ_JBOBDM010000124.1:0-2487 GCF_050586605.1 Pseudomonas sp. ES1
GGCAAGCTCAGCGTGCTCTACAGCTACGACGCCTTGGGCCGCCGCCTGCATAAACACTCGAGCGCACGCTATCAGGACGATCCCCGTTCGGGCAGCGGCTGGAACCGGATGCAGCGGGCCAAACGCCAGCGCGAACTGGGCTGTGGCTACACCCTGTACGGCTGGGATGGCGACACCCTCGCCTGGGAAAGCTCGCCGCCGCAAGACGAAGGCGAGACCGGGCGCACCGTGCACTACCTGTACGAGCCGGGCAGTTTTGTGCCGGTGGTACAGGCCCAACGAAATAACCCGATCCGCTTGCTACGCCAGCCGGACTGGAGCGGCCGGGAATACGAGTTCGATCAGGACCCGTTATGGCACACCGAAGTCAAGGCGCAGCCATTCGAGGCGATTGCCTGGTATCAGTGCGATCACCTGGGCACGCCGATAGAGCTTACCGATCACACTGGCGAGGTGGCGTGGACGGCGCAGTACAAGGCTTGGGGTGAAGTACGCGAAGCGCGCTCGGAGTGGGCCAGGCAGGTTGGGATGAGCAACCCGATTCGCTTCCAGGGGCAGTACCACGATCACGAGACCGGGCTGCATTACAACCGCTATCGATACTATGATCCGAGGGTTGGGCGGTTTGTGGGCCAGGACCCGATTAGTTATAGCGGTGGTTTCAATCTTTATGCGTATACACGTAACCCTACGACCTGGGTTGACCCATTGGGGCTTGCAGGAAATCCTGCAAATGCGACACATGTCACGTACCGGTCCGTTGATGAAAAAACGGGTAAGCCATATATAGGATATGCAAGTATGCCGGGTGATCAGACTGGTCAAGATGTTGTTAAGTATCGCTACAATGGAAATTATGAGCGCTTTGGTGGTGCAGCCCCTGACGTGACCTATCGAGGATATGGACAAGAAGGGAAGGCAACAGCCAGGGGGTTAGAGCAGCATTACTTCCTTGAACAGGGTGGATTGGAAGGCACTGCCAATCGTCAGAATCCTGTCGGGGTCGGCAATCCTCGGCGAGATGAGTATGCTGACGCGGCTAACCGTCATTTGGAGTCACAGACAACCAATGGTTCTGTGATTTGTGAAATTTAAAGGTGTGCGTGATGAAAAAAAGAGTGGCTTGGAAAAATGGAAGCTTTGTCGTTCTTCAAGTGCGGGAGGGGCTTTATTGTGTTGCTCGTATGCTGAGTAATGCGATGCTATGTGTGTACGATATTTTTCGCGAGGAAGACTCTTGGGATAATGTGAGCTGGGGCGAGGTCAAACCTTTATTCTATGTGTTTGTGGGTAGTGTTGTTCAGAAGAACATGGCAATTAGGAAGATTTCCATCGAGGGTGTAAAAGAGGGTTGTTTGGATTTGCAAAGACATTGGATTGTTGCATATGGGGTTACGGATAAAGGCCATTTCAAAGGCGGTCGTGATACTTTCTTTTTGTTTGGCGGGCGGTTGGTGGATTTGGGGGGGGAGCGTGTTGAGACATATGAGGCTCCGGTCTTGAAGCACGATTTATCAGTGAGTGAAGATCGAGATATTATTGATAGGCATGAACTGGTAAATATGTGGGGTGATAGAGATCTCTCGGATAGGCTTGCGCGTTACTATGACACTGGGATAAATCGAGATGATCTGAAATTCGAGATTTTCCCAGGGTTGTGGGATGACCGAGAAGCATTGCGACCTCTGACAAGAAGGTTGCCTATTCCTATGCGTTAAGCCTGTAGACGACCAATAGCTCCACCTAAATGGTTTCTGGAGGGGCTTCTGGAATCACAGATTGAGTTAGGCTTCTTTGAAGTGTTTCACCGCCGATTCATTCAGGATTGTCTCAGGTAGAAAGGAGGCTGTAATGGCAAGTGACTATCCAGTTTGGGATATCGATGTATTGGTGGCGTCCTATAGAAATGCTCCGGACTGGCAGAAAAACATTGAGGAGGCTACGCAAATCTATTTATTTTTATGGAGCTGAATGCTCTTCTGAAGTGTCGAGTCACTGATAAGGAAGGGAGGCTGGTGAAACGCGTGATCATGAAAAGCGAGCTTACTGAGGAAGGCAACAAACTCGTTGAAGGACCTAGAAGCGCTGTGAGTCGATGGGCTAAATCAAAAAGCAGATTTAATGACCCTGGAAATCTCAGCGTGCTTGAGAAAGCCTTGGCTGAAATCAGAAACTCATAAGAAAGTTAGTTGCTGTAGGCCAACGCGGGCGATGACCTGCACCGTGACGTGGTGCGGCATCAGGGCAACCAGCTGATGCAGGCCCAGAGCTGGGACCCACCGGGCGTCTGCAGGAGCAACTGCTGGGCAGCCATGACGGCAACTCCAGTCTGCTCAAGCGCCAACATCAATACAATGCAGTCGGCCAACTGACCGATCTCCACGGCACCCGCCGTGGCCATCTGGCCTATCAATACGACCCGGTGGGGCGGTTGCTGCAAGCTACCAGCCGCCTGGGCGCCGATACCTTTGCCTTCGGCCCGGCCGA
>NZ_JBOBDM010000125.1:0-2233 GCF_050586605.1 Pseudomonas sp. ES1
GCGGGCGTTGACCTGGGCGTAGCTGTAGCGTTGCTCGCCGTCGATCAGGGCCAGGGCGTCCGGGGTAGCCTCGGCGCGGGCTTCGATCTGCTGGTGGATGCAGCGGTCCTGCGGGTAATCCAGGGCGTTGGCATTCCAGGCCAGCACTTGCTGGTTGTGTTCGTCGCTGCCCAGCAGCTCGATGTCACCCAACCGCGTTTCGGCACTGAGTGCCAGGCGCTGCAACAGCAGCGACAGGTGCTCGCCAAGGCGCGCGACGGTGGCCTCGTCGAACAGTTCACGGACGAAGTTGAAGTGCAGTTGCAGCCGCTCGCCCATCGCCACCAGCAGGGTCAGCGGGAAGCTGGTCTGCTCGCGGTTGCTCAGCTCGCCCAATTGCAGGTCCTGGTTGGCCTCCTCGCGCAGGGCCTCGGACACCGGGTAGTTCTCGAACACCAACAGGCTGTCGAACAAGGCGTCGTTGCCATGGCCCGACCAGCGCTGCAGTTCGTACAGCGGGGTGTGCTCCTGCTCGCGCAGGGCCAGGTTGTAGCCCTGCAGCGCCTGCAGCCAGCTGCCGACCGCCTCATCGGCACGCGGGCTGGCGATCACCGGCAGGGTGTTGATGAACAGGCCGACCTGTTGCTCGATGCCGGCCAGGGCCGCCGGGCGACCCGACACCGTGGCACCGAAGCACACCGTGTCCTGCCCGGTGTAACGCTGCAGCAGCAACAGCCAGGCTGCCTGCACCAGGGTGTTGGCGGTGACTTTGCACTGGCGGGCGAAATCGCCCAGGCGGCGGGTGGCCGCGGCGTCCAGGTGCACGAACAGGTCGCCCTGGCCTTCACGCGCCGCATCGGCGGCGCACAGGCCGACCAGGCGGGTCGGGGTGTGCAGTTGGGCCAGGTGGCCGCTCCAGAAGGCGCGGTTGAGTTCGCCATCCTGGGCCTGCAGCCAGCCGATGTAGTCGCGGTAGCGACCCGGGGCACCGCTGACGGCCTGGCCGTTGTAGTGCTGCAGCACCTCGCCCAGCAGCAGCGAGTTGCTCCAGCCGTCGAGCAGGATGTGGTGGTGGGTGTAGACCAGGTGATAGGCCTGCTCGGCCGTGCGCACCAGTTGCAGGCGCAGCAGCGGTGCCTTGCCCAGGTCCAGCGCCCGCTGTTCGGCAGCGGCCAGCTCGGTCAGCGCCGTGTCCAGGTCGCTGCGCCCACGCCAGTCGTGCTCGAAGAACGGCACCTCGACCTGCTTGTGCACCAGTTGCAGGGCTTGGGGCAGCCCGCCTTCCCAAAGGAAGCGGGTGCGCAGGATATCGTGGTTGTCCAGCGCCGCCTGCCAGGCCTGGCGGAAACGCTGCGGGTCGAGCCCGCTGAGGTCCAGGCGCAGTTGGTTGATGTACTCGCCGCTGCCCTGCTCGTACAGGGCATGGAACAGCATGCCCTGCTGCATCGGCGACAGCGGGTAGAGGTCTTCGACGGTGTCTGGCGCCAGCGCCAGGGCATCCAGTTGACGCTGGTCCAGCCCGGCCAGCGGGAAGTCCGACGGCGTCATGCCGCGGGCACCGCTGCAGCAATGCGCCACCAGCTCGGCCAAGGCCTGGCTGTAGCGGTCGGCGAGGTCCTGCATCACGGCCTCGTCGAACATCTCGCCGCTGAATGCCCAGGTCATGCTCAGCTCGCCGCCGTACACCTGGCCGTTGAGGGTCAGCCAGTTGCCCAGCGGCGCCTCGGCGCTCTGGCCCTCGCCGGCACTTTCGTCGGCGGGGCTGAACAACGCCTGCGGGTCATCGAAGCTGGCGTCGAACTGGCCCAGGTAGTTGAAGGTGATGCGCGGTTGCGCAAGGCCCGCCAGGCTGGCCCGCGCCGCGTCGTCACCGAGGTAGCGCAGGGCGCCGTAGCCGATGCCCTTGGCCGGGATCGCGCGCAGTTGCTCCTTGATCGCCTTGACCGACGCGCCAAGCTCGGCGGCCGGGGTCAGGTGCACCGGGTAGAGGCTGGTGAACCAGCCGACGCTGCGGGTCAGGTCGAGGGCGTCGAACAGGTCTTCGCGGCCATGCCCTTCCATTTCCAGCAGTACCGAAGCCTCGCCGCTCCAGGTGCTGATCACCTGGGCCAGCGCGGTCAGCAGCAGGTCATTGACCTGGGTGCGGTAGGCCGCCGGGGCGTCCTTGAGCAGTTGCCGGGTCAGTTCCGCATCCAGCTGGCTGCGCACGCTGCGCAGATGCTTGTTCTGCAGGCCGCCCTGGCGGTTGCTCACG
>NZ_JBOBDM010000126.1:0-1867 GCF_050586605.1 Pseudomonas sp. ES1
CTTGTGGCTACGCGACTATGACGAGCGCGGCAACCTGGTCGAAAGCGTCGATCCGTTGGGCAACAAGACCGAGTTCGCCTACACCCCGGCCGGGTTGGTCAAGGCGATCAAGGATGCGCTGGGCAACGAAAAGACACTCGCCTACAACGACGCCGGGCAGTTGCTTGAGTACACCGACTGCTCGGGCAAGAGCAGTGCCTGGGCCTACAACACCCTTGGCCAGCTGACCGACTTCACCGATGCGGCGGGCTACACGACCGCCTACGCATACCAGGCCGGGCAACTGGCCAAGGTCACCCATCCCGACAACACCGAAGAGCGCTTCCACTACGATGCCGAAGGCCGCCTGTTGGCGCATGTCGATGCCCTCGACCGCTGCACCACCTGGGCCTACAGCGCCGCAGGCCTGCTGAGCGAACGCATCGACGCCAACGAACACACCCTGCGTTATCGCTGGGACAAGCTTGGCCGCTTGATCGGCCTGGAAAACGAGAACGCGAGCAAGGCCGCCTTCCTCTACGACCCGGTGGGCCGGCTGCTGCAAGAGACCGGCTTTGATGGCCTGGTCACCCGTTACCAGTACGACCCGTACAGCGGCCGCCTCGCCTCGACCCAGGTTGGCCAGCGCCGTATCGACTTGACCTTCGACCCCATGGGCCGATTGAGTGAGCGTACGGCCCGCCTGGGCAACCAGAGCCAGAGCGAAACCTTCGCCTACGACGGCAACGGCCAGCTGATCCAGGCCGTGAACGCCGCCAGCAAGTTGCAATGGTTCTTTGATGAAGCCGGCAACCTGACCCGCGAGCATCAGTATTACCTGGCCACCGGCACGCCGATGGTTGCGGTGTGGCAGCACCAATACGATGCCCTCAACCAGCGCACCGCGACGATTCGCCCGGACGGCCACAAGGTCAGCTGGTTGACTTACGGCAGCGGCCACCTGCTCGGCATGACCCTCGACCAGCACGAAATGCTGGCCTACGAGCGCGATGACCTGCACCGCGAAATCGTGCGGCATCAGGGCAATAAGTTGATGCAGACCCAGGCCTGGGACCCTGCAGGGCGTTTGCAGGAACAGCTGCTGGGCAGCCATGACGGCCAATCCACGTTGCTCAAGCGTCAGTACCGCTACGACGTCGCCGGCCAGCTGACCAACATCCACGACAGCCGTCGTGGTCCGTTGGAGTACCAGTACGACCCGGTGGGCCGCCTGCTTAAGGCCACCAGCCGCCTGGGCGTGGAAACCTTTGCCTTCGACCCGGCCGGTAACCTGCTGGACCAGAAGACTCAGGAGCTGAATCGCCCGCTGGAAGCCGATGCACGCCGTAACAAACTGATGGACAACCTGCTGCGCGAGTACGCCGGGACCCACTACAAATACGACGAACGCGGCAACCTGATCCACCGCCTGCACAACGGGTCCCATGCCCACTTCACTTGGGACCTGTTCGACCGGCTGGCCTCTTACAACGACGACAAGCTCAAGGTGGATTACAGCTACGACGCCTTGGGCCGGCGCCTTCACAAGCATTCAGTCGCGCACTTCTGGGATCGCCCCGAGGCCGGCACCGGCTGGAACCAACTGCAACGGGCCAAGCGCCAGCGCGAGCTGAACTGCGGTTTCACTCTGTTCGGCTGGGACGGCGACACCCTGGCCTGGGAAAGCTCACCGCCTCTCGATGAAGGCGACAGCGGGCGCACGGTGCATTACCTGTACGAGCCGGGCAGCTTTGTGCCGGTCGCCCAGGGGCTGCGCAAGAGCCCGATTCGGCTGCACAAGGTGCCGGACTGGAGCCAGCGCGAGTACGACTTCGAGCAGGATCCGCTGTGGCATACCGAGATAAAGCCACAGCCGTTCGAGGCGATC
>NZ_JBOBDM010000128.1:0-1564 GCF_050586605.1 Pseudomonas sp. ES1
GGCTTCAGGGCGATCCCAGAAGTGCGCCACCGAATGCTTGTGCAGGCGACGACCCAAGGCGTCGTAGCTGTAGTCGACCTTGAGCTTGTCGTCGTTGTAACCGGCCAGCCGGTCGAACAGGTCCCAGGTGAAGTGGGCATGGGACCCGTTGTGCAGGCGGTGGATCAGGTTGCCGCGTTCGTCGTATTTGTAGTGGGTGCCGGCGTACTCGCGCAGCAGGTTGTCCATCAGCTTGTTACGGCGTGGATCGGCTTCCAGCGGGCGATTCAGTTCCTGAGTCTTCTGGTCCAGCAGGTTACCGGCCGGGTCGAAGGCGAAGGTTTCCACGCCCAGGCAGCTGGTGGCCTTGAGCAGGCGGCCCACCGGGTCGTACTGGTACTCCAACGGACCACGACGGCTGTCGTTGATGTTGGTCAACTGGCTGGCAGCGTCGTAGCGGTAGTGACGCTTGAGCAACGTGGATTGGCCGTCATGGCTGCCCAGCAGCTGTTCCTGCAAACGCCCTGCAGGGTCCCAGGCCTGGGTTTGCATCAACTTATTGCCCTGATGCCGCACGATTTCGCGGTGCAGATCATCGCGCTCGTAGGCCAGCATCTCGTGTTGGTCGAGGGTCATGCCGAGCAGGTGGCCGCTGCCGTAAGTCAGCCAGCTGACCTTGTGGCCGTCCGGGCGAATCGTCGCGGTGCGCTGGTTGAGGGCATCGTATTGGTGCTGCCACACCGCAACCATCGGCGTCCCGGTGGCCAGGTAGTACTGATGCTCACGGGTCAGGTTGCCGGCTTCATCAAAGAACCATTGCAGCTTGCTGGCGGCGTTCACGGCCTGGATCAGTTGGCCGTTGCCATCGTAGGCGAAGGTTTCGCTCTGGCTCTGGTTGCCCAGGCGGGCCGTACGCTCACTCAATCGGCCCATAGGGTCGAAGGTCAGTTCGATACGGCGCTGGCCAACCTGGGTCGAGGCGAGGCGACCGCTGTGCGGGTCGTACTGGTAACGGGTGACCAGACCATCGAAGCCAGTCTCTTGTAGCAGCCGGCCCACCGGGTCGTAGAGGAAGGTGGCCTTGCTCGCGTTCTCGTTTTCCAAGCCGATCAAGCGGCCAAGCTTGTCCCAGCGATAACGCAGGGTGTGTTCGTTGGCGTCGATGCGTTCGCTCAGCAGGCCTGCGGCGCTGTAGGCCCAGGTGGTGCAGCGCTCGAGGGCATCGACATGCGCCAGCAGGCGGCCTTCGGCATCGTAGCTGAAGCGCTCTTCGGTCTGGTCCGGGTGGGTGACCTTGGCCAACTGGCCGGCCTGGTACTCGTAGGCGGTCTGGTTGCCGGCTGCGTCAAAGAATGCGGTCAGCTGGCCAAGGGTGTTGTAGGCCCAGGCACTGCTCTTTCCGGAGCAGTCGGTGTACTCAAGCAACTGCCCGGCGTCGTTGTAGGCGAGTTTCTTTTCGTTGCCCAGCGCATCCTTGATCGCCTTGACCAACCCGGCCGGGGTGTAGGCGAACTCGGTCTTGTTGCCCAACGGATCGACGCTCTCGACCAGGTTGCCGCGCTCGTCATAGTCGCGTAACCACAGA
>NZ_JBOBDM010000129.1:0-1556 GCF_050586605.1 Pseudomonas sp. ES1
AGTCGGTCAGCCACGCCGAGCCTGAGCTGGAAGACTACGACTACCCCGGGCGCTTTCTCGACCGCGCCCGTGGCAAGCACTTGGCCACCCGCGCCCTGGAGCGTCACCGCAGCGACTTCCGCCTGGCCGAAGGGCACAGCGACCAGCCCTTGCTCGCCAGCGGCCACTTCCTGACCCTGGCCAGCCACCCCAATGCCGCCTGGAATGACCTCTGGCTGCTGCTTGAAGTGACCCACCAGGGCCGCCAGCCGCAGGTGCTGGAAGAAGCCATCACCAGCGATATCGACGCGAAACATGACGGTTTCCAGCAGGGCTACCGCAACCAGTTCAGCGCCACCCCGTGGGATGCGGCCTATCGCCCGCCCCTGAACCACCCCAAGCCACGCATCCTCGGCACCCAGCGCGCCATCGTGAGCGGCCCCGCCGGCGAAGAGATCTACTGCGACGAGTTCGGCCGCATCAAGGTGCAGTTCTTCTGGGACCGCGAAGGCCAGGCCGACGACAAGTCCAGCGTGTGGATGCGTGTCGCCAGCAGTTGGGCCGGGCAGGGCATCGCCGGGTTGCAACTGCCCCGGATCGGCATGGAGGTGCTGGTCAGCTTCCTCGAAGGTGATCCCGACCAGCCGCTGGTGACCGGCTGCCTGTACCACGGCGTAAACATGCCGCACTACAAGCTGCCCGACCTGAAGACCCTGGCCACCATCAAGAGCAAGGAATACAAGGGCAGCCGCGGCAACGAACTGCGCATCGACGACACCACCAGCGAAATCAGCATCGGCCTGCGCAGTGACCACGGCGCCAGTGCGCTGAACCTCGGCTACCTCACCCACCCAAGACCGAGCGGCGGCGCCCCGCGCGGTGAAGGTTTCGAGCTGCGCACCGACCGCCACGGCGCCATCCGCGCTGCGGGCGGTTTGTTGCTCACCACCGAGCCCCGCGCCAACGAAGCCAAGCACCACAAGGACCTGCCCGAAACCGCCGAACGCCTGGCCACCGCCAGCGACCAGCAGGACAGCCTGGCGGAACTGGCCAAGCAGATGCAGGCCCAGGAACCCGGCGACCAGGACGACGTCGCCAAGCGTTTGCACGAGCAGCACCAGGGCATCCTCGGCAGCGGCCCGGTCAACCAGAGCGCCAACGAATTCCCCGAGTTCGCCCAGCCGCACCTGGTGCTCTCCAGCCCCGCCGGTATCGCCCTGACCACCCCGGGCCCCAACCACATCACCACCGGCGAGCACCTGGCCCTGAGCAGCACCGGCCACACCAGCCTGACCGCCGGCAAGCGCCTGTTGGCCAGCGCCAGCCAAGGCATGCGCCTGTTCGTGCAGAGCCTGGGCTGGAAGCTGGTGTCGGCCTCCGGCGACATCGACATCCGCGCCTTGAAGGACAACATCAACCTGCTGGCCAAGCTCGACGTCACCGCCAACGCCGACCGCATCGTGCTCACCGCCAAGACCGAGCTGGTGCTGCAGGGCGGCGGCAGCGGCACGACCTACAACGCCGGCGGCATCACCCACGTCACCAGCGCCAACTACACCGCCAAGGCCGCGCAGTTT
>NZ_JBOBDM010000130.1:0-1234 GCF_050586605.1 Pseudomonas sp. ES1
CTTGTTCAAGCCACTGATCGCCACCCTTGAAAGCTTGGCCGAAGCGGTGCCCAAGCAGCTTGCGGCCCTCGGCCAGGCCGAACGGCCGCACAGCATCGCCTGGCTGCTGACCCACCTGCTGCAGACTGTGCAGGCCCATCCGCCGAGCCGCCGGCTGGCGATCAACATCAAACCCAATGCCACTGCGCAAGCCAGGATGATTCGCAGCGAAGGGCCGACCGAAGTTGCCCGCCGCCAGGGGCGCGCCAACAAGCAGCCCAAGCCCGAGAAGAACGGCCCCTGCGCCTGCACCGGATTCAGCATCGGCCACGTGCTTGGCGACGAGACGCTGGCCCACCAGGATTTCAGTCTGCCTGGGCCGTTCCCGATCAATTGGACGCGGGTGTACAACTCCCGGCTGGCGGCCCTCGATCAAGGTTCGCTCGGCGCCCGCTGGATCACCGAGTTCACCACCTGCCTCGATGTCGTGGACAAGGGCGTGGTGTTCCACGACAGCGACGGCCGCAGCCACGACTACCCGCTGCCCAACGTCGGCAAGCCGCACCATGACCCGATCGAGTACTTCAGCCTGGTGCGCACTGCCGAGCAGCAACTGGTATTGCTGCGTGGCCTGGACCGCCGCGAAACCTATGCCCGCGAGGGCGACCGCTTCTACCTGACGCATATCCAGCTGCGCAGCGGCGCCGGGGCAATGCTGCACTACGAGCACCAGTTCAACGGCCGGCCGGTGCTGTCGGATATCAACACCTACTCCGACAACGATCCCGAAAAAGTCCATCTGCAATTGGGTACTCTGCTCGACGACCATGGGCATCTCCAGGGCCTGTGGCAGGTGGTCGACGGCACGCCGCTGCGCCAGTTGTGCGCCTACCAATACGACACCCACGGCGACCTGATCGCCGCCCAGGACGAGCACGGCGCTGCTTGGCAGTATCAATACCGCCAGCACCTGATCACCCGCTACACCGACCGCACCGGGCGCGGCATCAACCTCGAATGGGACGGCAGCGGCCCGCACGCCAAGGCCATCCATGAATGGGCCGATGACGGCAGCTTCGAGACCCGCCTGGCCTGGGACCCGAACATCCGCCTGACCTATGTCACCGACGCCCACGGCCAGGAAACCTGGCATTACTACGACGCCCTGGGCTACACCTACCGCCTGATCCACCCGGACGGCCGCGAGGAATGGCTGTTCCGCGACCCGCGCAAGAGCGTCATCCGCCATGTCCAT
>NZ_JBOBDM010000131.1:0-1234 GCF_050586605.1 Pseudomonas sp. ES1
GTGGACGTGGCGGATGACGTTCTTGCGCGGGTCGCGGAACAGCCATTCCTCGCGGCCGTCCGGGTGGATCAGGCGGTAGGTGTAGCCCAGGGCGTCGTAGTAGTGCCAGGTCTGCTGGCCGTGGGCGTCGGTGACATAGGTCAGGCGGATGTTCGGGTCCCACGCCAGGCGGGTCTCGAAGCTGCCGTCATCGGCCCATTCGTGGATGGCCTTGGCGTGCGGGCCGCTGCCGTCCCATTCGAGGTTGATGCCGCGCCCGGTGCGATCGGTGTAGCGGGTCAGCAAATGATGCTGGTACTGGTAGTGCCAAGCAGCGCCGTGCTCGTCCTGGGCGGCGATCAGGTCGCCGTGGGTGTCGTAGTGGTAGCCGCACAGTTGACGCAGCGGCGTGCCATCGACCACCTGCCACAGGCCCTGGATATGCCCATGGTCGTCGAGCAAGGTGCCCAATTGCAGGTGGCGTTTTTCGGGATCGTTGTCGGAGTAGGTGTTGATATCCGACAGCACCGGCCGGCCGTTGAACCGGTGCTCGTAGTGCAGCATTGCCCCCGCGCCGCTGCGCAGCTGGATATGCGTCAGGTAGAAGCGGTCACCCTCGCGGGCATAGGTTTCGCGGCGGTCCAGGCCACGCAGCAACACCAGTTGCTGCTCGGCGGAGCGCACTAACGTCAGGTATTCAATGGCGTCGTGATGGTGTTTGCCAACCTTGGGCAGCGGCAACTCATGGCTGCGACCATCGGCATCATGCAGCACCAGGCCCTGGCCGAACGTATCAAGGAAAGTGGTGAACTCGGTGATCCAGCGGGCGCCGAGGCTGCCGTCGTCCAGCTTGGCCAGCCGCGAGTTGTACACCCGCGTCCAATTGACCGGGAACGGCCCAGGCAGACTGAAATCCTGGTGGGCCAGCGTCTCGTCGCCAAGTACGTGGCCAATGCTGAACCCGGTGCAGGCGCAGGGGCCGTTCTTCTCGGGCTTGGGCTGCTTGTTGGCGCGACCCTGGCGGCGGGCAACTTCGGTCGGCCCTTCGCTGCGAATCAGCCTGGCTTGCGCTGTGCCATTGGGTTTGAGGTTGACCGCTACTCGGCGGCTCGGCGGATGGGCCTGCACAGTCTGCAGCAGCTGAGTCAACAACCAGGCGATGCTGTGCGGCCGTTCGGCCTGGCCGAGGGCAGCAAGCTGCTTGGGCACAGCTTCGGCCAAGCTTTCCAGGGTGCCGATCAGTGGCTTGAACAAA
>NZ_JBOBDM010000132.1:0-1171 GCF_050586605.1 Pseudomonas sp. ES1
GCGCGGGGCGCCGCCAGAGGGGCGCGGGTGAGTGAGGTAACCGAGGTTCAGCGCACTGGCGCCGTGGTCGCTGCGCAGGGCGATGCTGATTTCGCTGGTGGTGTCGTCGATGCGCAGTTCGTTGCCGCGGCTGCCCTTGTATTCCTTGCTCTTGATCGTGGCCAGGGTCTTGAGATCGGGCAGCTTGTAGTGCGGCATGTTCACGCCGTGGTACAGGCAGCCGGTCACCAGCGGCTGGTCGGGGTCGCCTTCGAGGAAGCTGACCAGTACCTCCATGCCGATGCGCGGCAGTTGCAGCCCGGCGATGCCCTGCCCGGCCCAACTGCTGGCCACGCGCATCCACACGCTGGACTTGTCGTCGGCCTGGCCTTCGCGGTCCCAGAAGAACTGCACCTTGATGCGGCCGTACTCGTCGCAGTAGATCTCTTCGCCGGCCGGGCCGCTGACCACGGCGCGCTGGGTGCCGAGCACCTTGGGCTTGGGATGCAGCAGCGGCGGGCGGAACGGTTGCTGCCACGGGGTCACCACGAAGAAGTTGCGGTAGCCCTGCTGGAAACCGTCGTACTTGGCATCGACGTCGCTGGTGATGGCTTCTTCCAGTACCTGCGGCTGGCGGCCCTGGTGGCGCACGTCGGTGAGGAGCCACAGGTCGTTCCACTGGGCGTTGGGGTGGCTGGCCAGGGTCAGGAAGTGCCCGCTGGCGAGCAGCGGCTGGTCGCTGTCGCCGCTGGCCTGCTGGTAGTCGCTGCGGTGGCGTTCCAGGGCGCGGTTGGCCAGGTGCTTGCCCCGTGGGCGGTCGAGGAAGCGGCCGGGATAGTCGTAGTCTTCCAGGGCCGGTTCGTCGAGGCTGTCGGCGGCGCCTTCGAGCTGGATCAGCGGCTTCTTGAAGTCGTAATCGCGGCGGGTGACGCTGCTGGTGCGGGTTTCCACGCGCAGGCCGAAGCGCTTGATCATCGGCGTGTCGGCGACCAGCCCGGCATCCTGCTGGTAGGCCACCGGGGCCAGCTTGGGGAACACGGTCTGGTCGTCGCCGAACACCAGTTGGTGGCCGTCGGCGCGGTGGCGGAAGTGGTAGTGGATGCCTTCTTCTTCACACAACCGCTGGATGAACTGCAGGTTGGACTCGTCGTACTGCACGCAGTACTCGCGCTCGGGGTACGTCGCGCCCAGT
>NZ_JBOBDM010000133.1:0-1168 GCF_050586605.1 Pseudomonas sp. ES1
TCAAGGCAATCAAGGATGCCAGCGGTAACGAGAAGAAGCTGGCGTACAACGCAGCCGATCAGTTGGTCGAGTACACCGACTGCTCAGGCAAGCGCAGCCAGTGGGAATACGACGATTTCGGCCGTCTGGTGCTGTTCACCGATGCCGCCGGCAACAAGACCGCCTACGAGTACAACGCCGGCCAGCTGGCGAAAGTCATTCATCCGGACAACACCGAAGAGCGCTTCGAGCGCGACGCCGAAGGCCGCCTGCTGGCCCACGCCGATGCCCTGGACCGCTGCACCACGTGGTCTTATAACGCCGCGGGGCTGCTTGCTGAACGCGTGGATGCTGCCGAGCACACCTTGCGTTACCGCTGGGACAAGCTGGGCCGCCTGATCGGGCTGGAGAACGAGAACGAGAGCAAGGCCACCTTCCTCCACGACCCGGTGGGTCGTTTGCTGGAAGAAAAGGGCTTCGATGGCCTGGTGACGCGCTACCGGTACGACCCGGACAGCGGCCGGCTGGCCAGCACGCAGGTCGGCCAACGCCGCATCGACATCACCTTCGATGCCGTGGGGCGCCTGGCCTCGCGGGTGGCGAGCCTGGGCGGCCAGCGCCAGGAAGAACACTTCGCCTATGACGGTAACGGCAAGCTGGTCCAGGCCATCAACGCCGACAGCAAGCTGCAGTGGTTCTTTGATGAAGCCGGTAACCTGACCCGCGAGCACCAGTACTACCTCAAGACTGACGTGCCGATGGTCGCGGTGTGGCAGCACGCGTACGACGCTCTCAATCATCGTGTTTCGACGATTCGTCCGGACGGGCACAAGGTCGGCGTGCTCACCTACGGCAGCGGCCACGTGCTGGGCATGACCCTCGACCAGCATGAACTGCTGGCCTACGAGCGCGACGACCTGCACCGCGAGGTGGTCCGCCATCAAGGCAACCAGTTGATGCAGACCCAGGCATGGGACCCGGCGGGCCGTTTGCAGGAACAACTGCTGGGCAGCCATGACGGCAAGTCCACGCTGCTCAAGCGCCAGTATCAATACGATGCAGTTGGCCAACTGACCGATATCCACGACACCCGCCGTGGCCATCTGGCCTATCAGTACGACCCGGTGGGACGGTTGCTGCAAGCTGCCAGCCGCCTGGGCGTCGAGACCTTTGCCTTCGACCCGGCCGG
>NZ_JBOBDM010000134.1:0-1072 GCF_050586605.1 Pseudomonas sp. ES1
GCCTGGTACCACTGCGATCACCTCGGCACGCCGATGGAGCTGACCGACGAGCAGGGCAATGTCGCTTGGACGGGACAGTACAAGGCTTGGGGCGAAGTGCGGGAAGAACGTTCGGCGTGGGCCAAGCAGCAGGGCCTGGGCAACCCGCTCCGCTTCCAAGGGCAGTACCACGACCATGAGACCGGGCTGCACTACAACCGCTATCGGTACTATGACCCGAACTCAGGTCGCTTCATATGCAAAGACCCAATCAGCTACAGCGGCGGAATTAACTTATTTGAGTACACTATCAACCCGATTCTCTGGATTGACCCATTAGGTCTAGCAAAAAATAAGTACAAAGTTCGGCGCCCTCCTGCGGATGCTCATGATCCGCACGGCTCAAAAGCTCCGGGAAAACCTGGAGAGGCCGAAGGTTTCTGTGAGTGCAAGCTCGGAGAGACTTGGGTAAAACTTGATGATGGTCGAGGCTCAGGATGGGTTGACAAACATGATGACGTTTGGGTGCCCACAGGCCCTGAAGGTCCAGGGTCAAAGGCTCACGGAGGTGCACACTGGGACGTTCAAAAACCTAAAGGCGAATACGAAAATGTCTATCCAGGTGGGAAAAGAAGATAAATGAAGATCCTCATAGAACTCCCAAGCTTTTTTTCAAATTTAGATGAGGTCCGTTTCTTTGAGGGACTCACCTCTAATCCCGCCACAGTAGAAGTTCGTGGATCCGGGAGAGGTCTAAATATAAAAATCGACAAGCGGAAGCTCTCAAAAGAAAACATGCGGGAGCTTATATCGATATTTTTCAGATACGGCGTCAACTTAAGACCGCTCGCAGAGATCGCCAATGGAAGTCGCCATGCTTGGATGAAGGATAGTGACTACTATTGGTACAAGTCCATGTTTGAAAATTAATAACTCGCAAAGGCGAAAGAGACCACTATGACGCGGCGGGCAAACTGACATACATCCAGGACAGCCGTCGTGGTCAGTTGGAGTACCAGTACGACCCAGTGGGCCACCAGCCGGCTGGGCGTGGAAACCTTCGCCTTCGACCCGGCCGGTAACCTGCTGGACC
>NZ_JBOBDM010000135.1:0-965 GCF_050586605.1 Pseudomonas sp. ES1
GGCAGGTCCACCGGCGCATCGCGCAGTTGCGCCTGCCAGTAGGCCAGTTCCGCGTCCAGCGCGCCGCTGCGGGCATGGGCCTGCAGTTGCTCGGCCCAGTGCTTGATCGAGCTGGTCTTGGCCGGCAGTTGCACCGCCTCGCCACGGCTCAGCTGGCTGTAGGCCGTCTGCAGGTCCTCGAACAGGATCCGCCACGACACACCGTCCACCGCCAGGTGGTGGACCACCAGCAGCAGGCGTTGCTCGCCGTTTTCCAGCTGCGCCAGTACCCCACGCAGCAGCGGGCCGTTGCTCAGGTCAAGGCTGCGCTGGGCGCGGTTGGCCAAGGCCTCGACGTCGTCGGTGCGCTCCTGCCACAGCAGGTTTTCGCCGGCAGTGGCGGCAAAGTGCGCCTGCCACTGGCCGTTGTTGTGCGCAAAGCGCAGGCGCAGGGCGTCATGCTGCACGGTCAGCGCTTGCAGCGCCTGCTCCAGCAGCGCGCCGTCCAGCGCCTGGGCCGGCTTGAGCAGCACCGACTGGTTCCAGTGCTGACGCGCAGGCACCGCCGTGTCGAAGAACGCCTGGTGGATCGGCAGCAGCGCCAGTTCGCCGGTCACCGGCCCCTGGTCGATGCCCGCGCCCGCCTCGCCCTGCTGGGCGACAGCGGCCAGGGCCTGCACCGTCTGGTGCTGGAACAGCTCTTTCGGGGTGAAGCGGATGCCCGCCTGGCGGGCACGGCTGACCACCTGGATGGAAATGATCGAGTCGCCGCCCAGCTCGAAGAAGTTGTCGTTCAGGCCGATGCGTTCCAGGCCCAGCACGTCCTGCCAGATGGCGGCGATGCGCTGTTCCAGTTCGCTTTGCGGCGCCACGTAGGCTTGCTGCGATTTGCTGGCGTCCGGTGCCGGCAGCGCCTTGCGGTCGAGCTTGCCGTTGGGCGTCAGCGGCAGCTGCGCCAGGTACACCAGGAAGCTCGGCACCATGTA
>NZ_JBOBDM010000136.1:0-857 GCF_050586605.1 Pseudomonas sp. ES1
CGGCCGACAGCCTCGACGAACCGGCCCTGGAAGACTACGACTACCCCGGCCGCTTCCTCGACCGCCCACGCGGCAAGCACCTGGCCAACCGCGCCCTGGAGCGCCACCGCAGTGACTACCAGCAGGCCAGCGGCGACAGCGACCAGCCGCTGCTCGCCAGCGGGCACTTCCTTACTCTGAGTAGCCACCCCAACGCCCAGTGGAACGACCTGTGGCTGCTCACCGACGTGCGCCACCAGGGCCGCCAGCCGCAGGTACTGGAAGAAGCCATCACCAGCGACGTCGACGCCAAGTACGACGGTTTCCAGCAGGGCTACCGCAACTTCTTCGTGGTTACCCCGTGGCAGCAACCGTTCCGCCCGCCGCTGCGGCATCCCAAGCCCAAGGTGCTGGGCACCCAGCGCGCCGTGGTGAGTGGCCCGGCCGGCGAAGAGATCTACTGTGACGAATACGGCCGGATCAAGGTGCAGTTCTTCTGGGACCGCGAAGGCCAGGCCGACGACAAGTCCAGCGTGTGGATGCGCGTGGCCAGCAGTTGGGCCGGGCAGGGCATCGCTGGCCTGCAACTGCCGCGCATCGGCATGGAGGTTTTGGTCAGTTTCCTCGAAGGCGACCCCGACCAGCCGCTGGTGACCGGCTGCCTGTACCACGGCGTGAACATGCCGCACTACAAGCTGCCCGACCTCAAGACCCTGGCCACCATCAAGAGCAAGGAATACAAAGGCAGCCGCGGCAACGAACTGCGTATCGACGACACCACCAGCGAAATCAGCATCGCCCTGCGCAGCGACCACGGCGCCAGTGCGCTGAACCTCGGCTACCTCACTCACCCGCGCCCCTCTGGCGGCGCCCCGCGT
>NZ_JBOBDM010000137.1:0-734 GCF_050586605.1 Pseudomonas sp. ES1
TTCCGGCAGCACTTCGCGCAGTGCAGCCTTGAGCACTTCAGGCTGCTCCTGCTCGGCGGCCAGGTAGGCCACCAACTGGCCGTCCAGCGCCAGCACCGCCGCTTCGCGAACGCCCGGCTGCGCCAGCAGGCGCGCCTCGATTTCGCCCAGCTCGATGCGGAAACCGCGGATCTTCACCTGGTGGTCAATACGCCCGACGTACTCCAGCACGCCATCGGCGCGCTGGCGGGTCAGGTCGCCGGTGCGGTACATGCGCTCGCCCGCTGCGCCGAACGGGTTCGGCACGAAGCGTTCGGCGGTCAGCCCTGGGCGCAGCAGGTAGCCCCGGGTGATACCGGCGCCGGCCAGGTACAGCTCGCCGGCGATGCCTTGCGGCAGCGCTTGCAGTTGCGCATCCAGCAGGTAACCGGCGGTGTTGTGCAGCGGCCGGCCGATATTGGCGCGGCCACCGGCTTCACGGCGGGTCCAGGTGGAATAGGTGGTGTCTTCCGACGGGCCGTACAGGTCGTAGACGTGCTCGATGGCAGCCTCGTTGTACAGCGCCTCGACCAGCGCCTGCTTGAGCGGCTCGCCGGCCAGGTTGACGATGCGCACGCTGTCCGGGATCTGCCCGGCACGCTGCAGCGCGGCAATCGCCGACGGCACCGTGTTGATCAGCCGCACTTGGTCACGGGCCGCCAGCAGCGGCAGCTCCAGGGCGTTGCGCGCCATCACCAGCGAGCCACCGTTGGCCA
>NZ_JBOBDM010000138.1:0-692 GCF_050586605.1 Pseudomonas sp. ES1
GGTGAAGGTTTCGAACTGCGCACCGACCGCCACGGCGCCATCCGCGCTGCCGGTGGCCTGCTGCTCACTACCGAACCGCGCGCCAACGAAGCCAAGCACCACAAGGACCTGCCCGAAACCGCCGAACGCTTGGCCACCGCCAGCGACCAGCAGGACAGCCTCGCCGAGCTGGCCAAGCAGATGCAGGCCCAGGAACCCGGCGACCAGGACACCGTGGCCAAGGACCTGCACAAGCAGCACCAGGGCATCCTCGGCAGCGGCCCGGGTGACCTGACGAAAAACGAATTCGCCGAATTCACCCAACCGCACCTGGTGGTGTCGAGCCCCGCCGGCATCGCCCTGACCACCCCCGGCCCCAACCACCTCACCAGCGGCAGCCACCTGGCCCTGAGCAGCACCGGCCACACCAGCATGTCCGCCGGCAAGCGCCTGCTGGCCAGCGCCAGCCAGGGCATGCGTTTCTTCGTCCAGAGCCTGGGCTGGAAGCTGGTCACGGCCTCCGGTGACATCGACATCCGCGCCCTGAAGGACAGCATCAACCTGCTGGCCAAGCTCGACATCACCGCCAACGCCGACCGCATCCTGCTCAAGGCCAAGACCGAACTGGTGGTGCAGGGCGGCGGCAGCGCCACCACCTACAACGCCGGCGGCATCACCCACGTCACCAGCGCCAACTACACCGCCAAGGCCGC
>NZ_JBOBDM010000139.1:0-687 GCF_050586605.1 Pseudomonas sp. ES1
CGCGTGCCGGACGCCACTGCCGTGGTGTTCCAGGAGCAGCGCCTGAGCTATGCCGAACTCAATGCCCAGGCCAACCAGCTGGCTCACTATCTGATTGCCCAGGGCGTTGGCCCTGAGGTGCGCGTGGGCTTGGCGGTGGAGCGCGGCCTGCCGATGGTGGTGGCGATTGTGGCCATCCTCAAGGCCGGCGGCGCCTATGTGCCGCTGGACCCGATCTATCCGCAGGAGCGCCTGGCGTTCATGGTCGAGGACAGCGGCATTGCCGTGCTGCTGACCCAGGCTTCGCTGCAAGAACGCTTCCCCGGCGTGCCGGCCTTGCTGCTGGACACCCCGCTGGATGGCTATCCGCAGCACAATCCTGAACAAAACGTGGTGCCGGGCAACCTGGCCTACATCATCTACACCTCCGGTTCGACCGGTAAGCCGAAAGGCGCGCTGCTGGCGCACCACAACGTGGTGCGCCTGTTCGAAGCCACCGAAGCCTGGTTCGATTTCGACCAGACGGATGTGTGGAGCCTGTTCCACTCGTACGCCTTCGACTTCTCGGTCTGGGAAATCTTCGGTGCGCTGCTGTACGGCGGCAAGCTGGTGGTGGTGCCGCAGGACGTGGCGCGTTCGCCGGAAGACTTCCTGCGCCTGCTGGGCCGGGAAGGGGTAACGGTACTGACGGTGCTCAACCAGACGGTG
>NZ_JBOBDM010000140.1:0-597 GCF_050586605.1 Pseudomonas sp. ES1
TCGGCCTCCTGAAGTCGCAATTTGTGTTGCCTGGGCTATTGCGCGCTTAGAAGCAAAATCAAAAACAGATCAAGAGCAGATCAAGAGCAGATCAAGAGCAGATCAAGAGCAGATCAAGAGCAGATCAAGAGCAGATCAAGAGCAGATCAAGAGCAGTGATACTGCTATCTAGGTTTGGCTGTTGTATATGTGTTGTTTATTCGGGCCCTATCGCCGGCAAGCCGGCTCCCACAGGTACAGCGCAAGATTGAAAGTTCGCACTAACCTGTAGGAGCTGGCTTGCCAGCGATTGCGATCCTGAGTTCCCAACCAATCCAACTAGCGACAGCTAACGCCAGCCCAGGCGCCACCCCTAACTTCGCGACTTCAGGAGGCTGAGCGCAGGCGTCTGGAGGGCCCTGGTGCGCAGCACCCTTCGGCGCAGCCGAAGGCGCGAGATGTAGACTTGCGCAGCAAGTCGGAGGCCGCACGGGCCCGGAGGACGCCGGAGCGAAGGGACCCCGAAGCGCAGCGTAGGGGCCGTATGATGGGAGCGAGCGGCTTTGCCTACTTTGGCCAAGACCAAAGTAGGCCGCCGTAAGGGCGGAAAGGTGACTA
>NZ_JBOBDM010000141.1:0-515 GCF_050586605.1 Pseudomonas sp. ES1
CGCGGCGGGCTGCGGTGGGTCCAGGCTTAGCCTGCGACCGGCGCGCGCCAGTCGTCGGAACCGGAAGTACCGGACACTTCGTGGGTCCAGGTGATCTTGCGGTAGGTGAAGTGCACGTCTTCCAGGTGGGTGAAGTGAGCGTTGCTCGGGTCCTGGCAGTTGTGCATGTAGTCCTTGATGTCGACGATGATCGCGTCTTCCAGGACGGTGGTGTAGTAGTGCTCTTGGGTGCCCTGGGCCGAGGTGCGGTACCACTTGATCTCGATCTTGGTCATGCGCTCGCCCGAGGTCAGGGCGGCCAGCAGCAGCGGCGAAGCCTTGTCGAAGACCTTGGTGATTTTCACTGGTTTGTGCACGCGCTGACCGGTCGGCTGGCCGGACTGCGGGTCACGCGGGATGATCACTTCGTGCTCGAAGCCCTGGACCATCACCTGGTCTTCGTGGCCTTCCTGGTAGGTGTTGCCCACCGAGTCGGCGGTGAACGCGCCAGCGGTGATCAGGCCTTGTTTTTCGCC
>NZ_JBOBDM010000142.1:0-495 GCF_050586605.1 Pseudomonas sp. ES1
GTTGATGCTCTCAATGGCGTTGGTGGTGTAAATCACCTTCCTAATGGCCGGAGGGAAGACGAAAAATGGAATCACTCGATCCCAGGCGCGCCTCCAAGCAGCCACCACCGTCGGATATTTCTCGCCCCATGGCCCGTTCTCAAACTCATCGAGTGCTTGCTCAGCCGCTTCGGCATTGATGGCTTGGTAAATCGGTTTCAGCTCCTTTGCCAGAGCTCGCCGCTTGTCCCAGGCTGCGAAGTCCAGGCTGTTGCGGATCAGGTGCACGATGCACGTCTGCAACGTCGTTTCTGGAAACACGGCACTGAGGGCCTCCGGCATGCCTTTGAGGCCATCGGTCACGGCAATCAGCACATCCTCGACGCCACGTGTCTTGAGATCGTTAAACACCTTCATCCAGAACTTTGCACCCTCAGTGTTCTCGATCCAGATGCCCAAGATATCGCGCGTCCCATCGGGGAGAACGCCCAATGCCAAGTAAATGGCCTTGTTGCG
>NZ_JBOBDM010000143.1:0-495 GCF_050586605.1 Pseudomonas sp. ES1
CGCAACAAGGCCATTTACTTGGCCCTGGGCGTTCTCCCCGACGGGACGCGCGATATCCTGGGCATCTGGATCGAGAACACCGAGGGTGCGAAGTTCTGGATGAAGGTCTTTAACGACCTCAAGAAGCGTGGCGTCGAAGATGTGCTGATTGCCGTGACCGATGGCCTCAAAGGCATGCCAGAGGCCCTCAGCGCAGTGTTTCCAGAAACGACGCTGCAGACGTGCATCGTGCACCTGATCCGTAACAGCCTTGACTACGCGGCCTGGGACAAGCGGCGGGCTCTGGCCAAGGAGCTGAAGCCGATTTACCAAGCCATCAATGCCGAAGCGGCTGAGCAAGCACTCGATGAGTTTGAGAACGGGCCATGGGGCGAGAAATATCCGACGGTGGTGGCTGCTTGGCGACGGGCTTGGGATCGCGTGATTCCATTCTTTGTTTTCCCGCCCGCCATCCGAAAGGTGATCTATACCACCAACGCCATCGAGAGCATCAAT
>NZ_JBOBDM010000144.1:0-489 GCF_050586605.1 Pseudomonas sp. ES1
CTCGCGCTCGGGGTACGTCGCGCCCAATTGGAACTGGTAGGCGTTGCCAAGAATGCCGTGCTCTTCGAGCACCTGGGCAATGATCTTCGGCACGCTCATGTGCTGGAACATGCGCTGGTTGATGCGGTGGGCCAGGTAGGCCAACTGCGGGCGCAGGGTGACCTGGTAGCGGGTCAGGCGCTTGCCCGCCTCGCCTTGCGCGGCGCGGTAGATCAGGCCGTGCAGGCCCCGGCCGTCGTCGCCGAGCTGAAGGAACGCGGGCTTGTGCAGCAGGCTTTCCAGGTCCCGCGAGGGGTGCTCGCTGACCAGTTCCAGGTCGATGGAGTACACCTGACTGATGGCTTCGCTGCCATCGAAGGCGAGTACCTGGAAGTCATGCTCCAGGCCATCGATATGCAAGCTGAAGTGGGTCTGGTTCGCGGCGGCAAACATCCTTGTCCCTCTGTAGCGAGAATGGGCGGGTAAAACGACCGCAGCCCGCGGCGCAAG
>NZ_JBOBDM010000145.1:0-483 GCF_050586605.1 Pseudomonas sp. ES1
CACCACGTCGCCCAGGGCGTCGACCAGGGCCATGATGTTGCCCACCACCGGCAAGGCGCCGGCCACGGTCTTGATCCGTTCGAGGGTGACGTAGCCGCCGCTGACCGATTGCAGCCAGGCGTCGAAGGCGGCGGCGCCACGGCCAACGTCCTTGGCATCGATGGTGTTGAGCGGGGCGACGGCGACCTGCGGTTCGCGCTGCTTGGCGTCGGTCATGCCAGCACCTCACTGCTCAGGCTTTTCGCCGGGGTGAGCGGTGGGGTGAGCGTGGGCAGGCTCGGCAGCTGGCGGACTGCGTTGGCGGCCTTGAGCGCGGGTGCCGCGCCGGGCACCACATTGCTGGCCAGTTGGGCCATGGCGCCGGTGTCGCCGCCGACGGCGGCCTTGACCTGCTGCACCTTCTGCAGCGCGGCCTGGCCGCTTTTCGCCAGTTGCATGCCGGTACCGGCCAGGGCCTTGCCCTGCTCCAGCATCCCGGTGCCG
>NZ_JBOBDM010000146.1:0-483 GCF_050586605.1 Pseudomonas sp. ES1
ACACTCAGCCTCCTGAAGTCGCGAAGTTAGGGGCGGCGCCTGGGCTGGCGTTAGCTGTCGCTAGTTGGATTGGTTGGGAACTCAGGATTGCAATCGCTGGCAAGCCAGCTCCCACAAGTTAGAGCGAAACTTTCAGACTTGCGCTGCACCTGTGGGAGCCGGCTTGCCGGCGATAGGGCCCGAACAAACAACAAATAAGAAACAGCCAAACCTAAATAGCCGTATCACTGCTCTTGATCTGCTCTTGATCTGCTCTTGATCTGCTCTTGATCTGCTCTTGATCTGCTCTTGATCTGCTCTTGATCTGCTCTTGATCTGCTCTTGATCTGCTCTTGATCTGCTTTTGCTTTTGCTTCTAAGCGCGCAATAGTCCAGGCAACACAAATTGCGACTTCAGGAGGCCGAGTGGAGGTGACTGTAGGGCCCTGGTGCGCAGCACCCTTCGGCGTAGCCGAAGGCGCGAGATGTAGACTTGCGCAGCAA
>NZ_JBOBDM010000147.1:0-482 GCF_050586605.1 Pseudomonas sp. ES1
TGGCACGGGGATGCTGGAGCAGGGCAAGGCCCTGCCGGCACTGGCATGCAACTGGCGAAAAGTGGCCAGGCCGCGCTGCAGAAGGTGCAGCAGGTCAAGGCTGCCGTCGGCGGCGACACCGGCGCCATGGCCCAGCTGGCCAGCAATGTGGTGCCCGGCGCGGCACCCGCGCTCAAGGCCGCCAACGCGGCCCGCCAGCTGCCGAGCCTGCCCACGCTCACCCCACCGCTCAACCCGGCGAAAAGCCTGAGCAGTGAGGTGCTGGCATGACCGACGCCAAGCAGCGCGAAGCGCAGGTCGCCGTCGCCCCCCTCAACACCATCGATGCCAAGGACGTCGGCCGTGGCGCCGCCGCCTTCGATGCCTGGCTGCAATCGGTCAGCGGCGGCTACGTCACCCTCGAACGTATCAAGTCCGTAGCCGGCGCCTTGCCGGTGGTGGGCAACATCATGGCCTTGGTCGATGCCCTGGGTGACGTGGTC
>NZ_JBOBDM010000148.1:0-467 GCF_050586605.1 Pseudomonas sp. ES1
CCGGGGCCCATCATCGCTTTACCTTGTGCCATCGCGTTCTGTACCAATCCCTTGCCCTTGTCCATGCCTTGCTGGGCCAGTGCCAGGCCCTTGCCCAGCAGGCCGTCGGCGCCCTTGCCGGCGCTCAGCACCTCGCCGACCACGGCCTGCTGGCCGGGGGCGATGTCGTTGAAGTCAGTCTTCGCCGGCCAGACGCCAGCACCGAAGTGGCTGCCGTCGGCCCAGGTGTCGGCCGGGTCCAGGCCGAAGTCGACCCACAGCGGGCCGGCGGCGGCGCCGCTGGCCATGTTGAAACCCTGGCCGTCGAGCTTGCCCTTGATCGACTTGCCCAGGGCATCGATCACGTCGTAGTCGCCGGTCTTCACGCCCTTGCTGTTGGCGTACTGGTACAACAGCTCGAGGTTGCCCTTGCCCGGTTTGGGCGGCTCGGGGAAGGTGCCGGCCTTGCTCGCCGCGCCGATATGGGC
>NZ_JBOBDM010000149.1:0-462 GCF_050586605.1 Pseudomonas sp. ES1
TGGAATTGGTAGGCGTTGGCGAGGATGCCATGCTCCTCGAGCACCTGGGCGATGATTGCCTGCACGGTCTTGTGCTGGAACATGCGCTGGTTGATGCGGTGGGCCAGGTACGCCAGCTGCGGGCGTAAGGTGACCTGATAGCGGGTCAGGCGCTTGCCTGCCTCGCCTTGCGCGGCGCGGTAGATCAGGCCGTGCAGGCCCCGCCCGTCGTCGCCGAGCTGAAGGAACGCGGGCTTGTGCAGCAGGCTCTCCAGGTTCAGCGAGGGGTGCTCGCTGACCAGCTCCAGGTCGATGGCGTAGGGTTGGCTGATGGCTTCCGTGCCGTCGAAGGCGAGGACCTGGAAGTCATGCTCCAGGCCATCGATGTGCAAGCTGAAGTGGGTCTGGTTCGCGGCGGCAAACATCCTTGTCCCTCATGTTGCGAAAATTCGGTGGCAAAACGACCGCAGCCCGCTGCGCGAA
>NZ_JBOBDM010000150.1:0-449 GCF_050586605.1 Pseudomonas sp. ES1
CCGGGCATGGCCATCCCCCGCCGGGTGTTGCGCCCGGTGCTGCAACTGACCCGCCAGACCCTGCGCCGCCGCCCTGGCGCGCGCCTCGACGCGGTGCTGCTGGAAATCCTCGAAGGCCACCTGCACGCCAGCATCCGCGGCGAGCTGGATAACTTCATCAGCGGGGCGCTGCAGCACTTGCCAGAAATGCTCGCCCAGGCCAGTGAGCTCGCCCAGGCGCTGCTTCGCCAGTTGGCCCGCGCCCTCGACGACCTCGCCAAGGGCCGGCTGGATGCCCAGGCCAGCAGGCGCACGGCGCGCCAGCAACTGGCCGAGGTGGCCCTGTACGACTCGGCGCTGGAAGCGGATGCCTGGTTGCTGGCCCTGGCGGCGTTGGGCAACGCCGCCGAAGGCACCTTCAAACAGGCCTACAACAGCGTCGCCGGGCATTTCAGCGGCGAGCTCGAGGC
>NZ_JBOBDM010000151.1:0-406 GCF_050586605.1 Pseudomonas sp. ES1
ATTAGCTGTCGCTAGTTGAATCAAGTGGGAACTCAGGATTGCAATCGCTGGCAAGCCAGCTCCCACAGGTTAGTGCGAACTTTCAGCTTTGCGCTGTACTTGTGGGAGCCGGCTTGCCGGCGATAAGGCCCGAACAAACAACACATAAACAACAGCCAAGCCTAGATAGCCGCATTACTGCTCTTGATCTGCTCTTGATCTGTTTTTGCTTTTGCTTCTAAGCGCGCAATAGTCCAGGCAACACAAATTGCGACTTCAGGAGGCCGAGTGGAGGTGACTGGAGGGCCCAGGTGCGCAGCACCCTTCGGCGTAAGCCGAAGGCGCGAGATGTAGACTTGCGCAGCAAGTCGTAGGCCGCGCGGGCCCGTAAGGCACCGGAGCGAGGGGACCCCGGAGCGCAGCGCAG
>NZ_JBOBDM010000152.1:0-384 GCF_050586605.1 Pseudomonas sp. ES1
TAGTACCGCTTCGGTATCGTTTCTCCCTCGGCGACTCGGCAGATTTGACCTCAGGTTCAACTGCGCAAGAAGTTGCGCACTTGGTCAGTCAAAAAATGCCCTCTGACGCGCTGCAGCCCTTGTGGCACGGGCTCTTCAGCCAAGTGCGCAACTTTTGCCAGCACTGCGCAAGAAGTTGCGCAACTTTTGAATGTCGATCGCTGAAAAACCAATCCAAACGAATGACATTGCCATATAAAGCATTGATTTATATAGATAAAAATTCACTGGCGCAGATTTTGTATGGATGCGCATCCCCCGTTCGGCAACTTTCTGCCACCGGGTGACTTTCTCAACGCATGGAGAGCAACACGCATGGCAACTCCCGCCTACATGTCCGTCACT
>NZ_JBOBDM010000153.1:0-346 GCF_050586605.1 Pseudomonas sp. ES1
GCCGCTCAAGCAGGCGCTGGTCGAGGCGCTGTACAACGAGGCTGCCATCGAGCACGTCTACGACCTGTACGGCCCGTCGGAAGACACCACGTACTCCACCTGGACCCGCCGCGAAGCCGGTGGTCGCGCCAATATCGGCCGTCCGCTGCACAACACCGCCGGCTATGTGCTGGATGCGCAACTGCAAGCGCTGCCGCAAGGCATCGCCGGCGAGCTGTACCTGGCGGGCGCCGGTATTACCCGGGGCTACCTGCTGCGCCCAGGGCTGACCGCCGAACGCTTCGTGCCGAACCCGTTCGGCGCGGCGGGCGAGCGCATGTACCGCACCGGCGACCTGACCCGCCAA
>NZ_JBOBDM010000154.1:0-346 GCF_050586605.1 Pseudomonas sp. ES1
CTGGCGGGTCAGGTCGCCGGTGCGGTACATGCGCTCGCCCGCCGCGCCGAACGGGTTCGGCACGAAGCGTTCGGCGGTCAGCCCTGGGCGCAGCAGGTAGCCACGGGTGATACCGGCGCCCGCCAGGTACAGCTCGCCGGCGATGCCTTGCGGCAGCGCTTGCAGTTGCGCATCCAGCACGTAGCCTGCGGTGTTGTGCAGCGGACGGCCGATATTGGCGCGGCCACCGGCCTCACGGCGGGTCCAGGTGGAATAGGTGGTGTCTTCCGACGGGCCGTACAGGTCGTAGACGTGCTCGATCGAACCGCTGTCGTACAGCGCCTCGACCAGCGCCTGCTTCAGCGGT
>NZ_JBOBDM010000155.1:0-329 GCF_050586605.1 Pseudomonas sp. ES1
GCCAACCAGCTGGCCCACCGCCTGATCGAACTGGGCGTTGGCCCCGAGGTGCGCGTCGGCGTCGCCGTGCCACGCTCGGCGCAACTGCTCACCGCACTGTTGGCCGTGCTCAAGGCCGGCGGCACCTACGTGCCGCTGGACCCGGACTACCCGGCCGAGCGCGTGGCCTACATGCTCGACGACAGCCAGGCCAAGGTGCTGTTGACCCTGGCCGACGTGCTGGAACCGCAAGCCGGCGTGCAGACCGTGTTCGCCGACCAGTGCCACGATTACCCGCAACACAACCCGCAGGTGGGCGTGGCCGCGCAGAACCTGGCCTACGTGATCTA
>NZ_JBOBDM010000156.1:0-327 GCF_050586605.1 Pseudomonas sp. ES1
AACCAGGCCTTCTTCGCGGATCTTCACCCGCAGCGCATCGAAGAAAATGACCGGGTACATCGGCTCCAGTGGCCGCTGTTGCCACGCGCCAATCTCTTCCATGACCTCGTCTGTCACAGAGCTGATGAAATCGGGTGAAACGTCGGTTCCATACTGCTCGGACAGGAAGGCCCGGATCTCTCTGACCGTCATTCCACGGGCGTACATGGCGATGATTTTGTCATCGAATCCGGTGTAACGGCGCTCATGCTTGGGGATCAGGATGGGCGAAAAACTGCCGTCACGGTCCCGAGGGATATCCAGCCGTAGCGGGCCATCGCCTGTCAG
>NZ_JBOBDM010000157.1:0-322 GCF_050586605.1 Pseudomonas sp. ES1
GATAAGGGTGAGGTCGGCAGTTCAAATCTGCCCAGACCTACCAATTACTTGGTGCGGCTGGTCAAATGGGGCCATAGCTCAGCTGGGAGAGCGCCTGCCTTGCACGCAGGAGGTCAGCGGTTCGATCCCGCTTGGCTCCACCACTCTTTCAGGTTTCGCAGCACTGCTCAGAACTTAGAAATGAACATTCGTGAATGAATGTTGATTTCTGACTTTTGTCAGATCGTTCTTTAAAAATTCGGATATGTGATAGATAGACTGACATGCACTTTCACTGGTGTGTGATCAGGCTAAGGTAAAATTTGTGAGTTCTGCTCTTAAT